>LXTH01000001.1 GCA_001643555.1 Nitrospirae bacterium SPGG5
ACTCAGAGCTTGAATTCTGGGATCCCGCACCATGGTTTCAGCTAGGGCATTCTCGCAAGGCAAGACACTCAATGTGCCGGGAGGGAGCCCGAGTTCGCAAATAATTTCTCCGAGCAGTAAGGCGGTCAGGGGAGTTTGTGGGGCTGGTTTCAGAAGGAAGGGGTTCCCGACGGCCAAGCAGGGCGCAATTTTGTGGGCTACAAGGTTCAAAGGGAAATTAAAGGGTGTAATGCCCAGGACCGGCCCAATCGGCACTCGTCGAAGGATGCCCATGTGGTGATCCATGCCGGGGCTCCTATCCATAGGGATGGTATCGCCAGGCAGGCGTTTGGCTTCTTCACTCGCCACGGTGAAGGTCTGAATGGCACGGAGGACCTCACGTCCGGCATCGGTAATGGGTTTGCCGGATTCCAAACTCATGACCTTGGCAAACTCGTGCTGGCGCGCAGTGAGCTGTTGTGCGATACCCGAAAGGGCTTTGGCTCGCATGTGGGACGGCAGCTTGGCAATGGCCGGAAACGCAGAAACACTCAGTTGGATGGCGTCTTCAATATCGGGCGCTTGGGCCTGACAGATTTCGGCAATGGAGTGTCCCGTGTAGGGATTCAGCACGGATTGGCGAACCGGAGATTCACGCCATTCAGTACCGATGAGAAACGCTGGTCCTGGTAGTTGTTCCACGGAGGCTTAAACAGAGGAAGGTTCTGTCGGAGTCGGGTCTTCAGAAGATGCGTGTTGAGCTTTAGCGATGAGTTCTTCGGTTCCCCAATCGTTGATCGAGTCGAGGGCAAACGGTTCAAACGAAGAAATGGCACCGCAACCGTGACACCCCGCGGGAACTTTCCTCCGATACACCTCGTTAAGGCAGTCCATACACACAAAGAAGTCGGGATCACCCTCTGCACATTCAACAGCCCAAAATGTTTGAGTCTCTGACATTGATACCACCTATTAAAAAAAATTACTCAAAAAAGAACACCGTAGCGAATGTATTATTTCAAGAATAGGTCAGCTTCCTCAACTTATCAATACCTATTTCTTCGACGGGGTTTTCGGTGAGCCCGCTTGCCTTCCTGCCTTCATGGACAACCAGGCTACAGAGCTCCTGAACTTTCCTGTGTTGAAGCCTGCTGCAAAAGCTTTTCGATGTGTTCTTGAAAGGTATCAAAGGGGAGTGCCCCTGGGATGACTAAWAATGGAMCAGCCTYCGGGTTGTGGGTTAAATACAAAATAAAGTGCGGGGTTCCCCGAACACCGATGCTGCCCCCTTCCATTCGGTCGCGATAAATGGATTCCATATATCGTTCCTCTTGGACACACTCACTAAATTGTCGGACGTTAAGCCGCAGATCTTCAGCTTGTTGTTGCAATTGGTCGGAAGAAAATTTCCGACTGCTGGAGAACAATCTGTCATGCATGGACCAATACTGCCCTTGTTCGCCTGCGCAGCGGGCCGCCATGGCCGTGTCGATACTCGCCCCGCTGGCTGCTCTGGGGAAGTCCCGATAAATAAGTCGGAGTTTGCCGGTTTGGATGTATTCGGAATTGAGCAGAGGCCAGGTTTCTTGGAAAAACTTTTCGCAGAACCCACAGGTGAAATCGGAATATTCCAAAAGGGTGACGGGAGCCTGTTGATCTCCACGGACTCGATCGTCTTCGCGAAGCAGGAACGTATCATCTTGGCTACTTGCAGGGAGTGCGGTCAGCAAGAGTACCGCAAGTGTGTAGAAGAGTCGAGTCGACAGTCTGTGTTGATACAGCTTCCCTGAAAATCGTTGTTGAAAATATACAGGCATATGTTGTCCTTTGGCTCTGACCAATGTGTTAAGGGCACCTCTAAAAACAGTCCTTTTCCATGATGGCGGCGTCAGCCGCGTGCTCAAATCCTCATGTATTCGCCCATACACTCCGGTTTTCCGCGCGCGGCTTCCTTGCCCCCACAAAAAATGCCTGGTTTTTAGAGGTGCCCTTAATTCATTGTGGGCGTAGACGTGAAGTCTGTCAAATCCTTTTGGCGTTTCTCATAGGCATTAAGCTAAAGGGCCGCTTTGTGGGTTTTTCGTGCCTTAATCTCGAAATCCGAATATCGAAATCCGAAACAAATTCGAAACTCGAATGTTTCAAACGGACCCTTACCGACTGAGGCCGTATTGCACTAAAACGATGTTTTGTTTTTGTAATTTGGAAATTTGAGTTTGTTTCGGATTTCGATATTCGGATTTATTCAACTGGGATCGGATTTGGGCGTGTCTTGGTCAAGCAATCCCATTAGCAATAACGGCCACACGATGGTTGCATCGCTCAGCACTTCGGCAAATCGTCCTCCTTCTTCTTGAGGAACAAATTTACCCCAAGAGATCCCTTCCTGGTACGTGCATCCACTCAAACCTCCCCAATAATCCGGTTCAGGACAAATGCGAACGCCGTAGTGAAAACGTGGTGGTGTAATCTCCGTCCCGAGTCTCAAGTTGAGAATTTCAATATACGGAGGAGTCTGTTGTGCCCAATTGCGTGGCACGCCGCCACCGATGGTAAAAATGCCAAGCCGCTTGGCTCCCAATAATTGTTCCGTGTAGCTGTTGAGATCCAAAAAGGGGTTAAAGGCGGCATGGTGTTGCTTCAAGGAATTCCAAACCTTTTGACCATCCGAAGCCCCTGTCTCTTGTGTTGATGTGGTGTGCCGATGTTTTCCCATGGCCCAAATGGACAGGTCTAAGCCAAGCTCAGAATCTGTAAACGCGGGGATATACACAGGTACCTTTTTCAGAAACGCACTTTTCAAAATGCCTGGTCCCTCGTATTCATTGGTCAGTGTTTTCCCCAGTTCACGGGTGAGCAGTTCAGACGAGAGCAGTTGGTCGGGATCGAGGCGATTGAGTGTTTCTCCGACAACATGTTCGACATGATTCAGATTTAATTCCATTTCCAAGGTGTCATACACTCGGTTGTAGCCTTTATTAAACAAATCCACATCATTCATCGAGGGATGATACTTGTAATGCGTTTGCCCAACCGTTTCGCTCAGGCCATGGGCAATGAGCGCGCCGGTGGAAATCACGGCTTGGACCATGCCGCGATCGATCATCGTGCACATGATCTTCCCCATCTTGGCGATGGTCATGGCGCCGGAGAGTGTCATGACGACGAAGCAATCCGGGTCGTTGATCATGGCTTTCAGAATGTCGAACGCTTCGCCAAGCCGACGGCCACCAAAGGCGGTTTTTTGCATGGCGATGAGCAGGTCCGAGAAGGATTGAATTTTTGACGGATCTAGTGCTTCTAAGGGTTCGAGTCCGTCCTGAGCTCCATCATGAAACGATCTCATGGTTTTGTGTCCTTTGAAAAATACATCTATATGCCGAGCTTACCTGTGATATTGAAAGTCAAGCGAAACAGTGTTGGGTTTTTCATAACGAAGGAAAGGTGGGAGTGGTGGAGAGTTTAGGAGAAAGTTTAAACCAGTCCACCTTCGCTATGGCTACGGCGGACAGCCTCCGCTTCAGCTTTTTCCTGGTCTGCCAGCCGAAGCTCCACAAGCGAAGGCTGGTAGTCCCAACGGGATTTGAACCCGTGTCTGCACCTTGAGAGGGTGCCGTCCTAGGCCAAGCTAGACGATGGGACCGTCTATGATGTTTAGGGCACCGCTAAAAACCGTCCTTTTCCGTGATGGCGGTGTCAGCCGCGTGCTCAAATCCTCATGTATTCGCCCATACACTCCGGTTTTCCGCGCGCGGCTTCCTTGCCCTCACAAAAAATGCCTGGTTTTTAGAGGCCCCCTTTACATACGCGACTAATCAATACCCCTTCGTCTTTGGGTACACGATCAGGCGGGACGGGTTCGACGATGATCCCAGACAACGCGTGGTTCTTCTGCTGATCAGGATCTGAGCTTCGCATGGCTGTGAGATCACTGGGTAATTCTCCAATGGCCACGGAGAGTTCCTGGGGGGAGTTATGGCGCAGAACCGAAACCGATGTACTGGTCCCTGGAGACGTTTCGGCAACAAGGGAGCGAAGGTGTGTGGGATCTTTGACCTTYGTGCCGTTGTARTGACGWATAATATCGCCTCGCTGRAGGCCRGCATTTTCYGCGGGACTWCCRCTGACAACATCYCCGACCARKGCRCCGGAAGMATCCGGSGATCCAAAYTGATCRGCCAGTTCYGGAGTSAGTTGTTGKATSGAAACYCCGAGCCAWCCYCGAATCACTTTKCCATGGTYRACSAGATTRWYCATGACRTTTTTCACCATGTTACTCGGGATGGCGAAMCCGATTCCCATRTAYCCACCGGTYCGAGAAAAAATCGCSGTGTTAATCCCAATCAACTCGCCTTGAAGATTGACSAGTGCCCCYCCGGAATTCCCSGGGTTAATSGCRGCATCGGTTTGRATGAAATCTTCATAATCCACAATSCCCATATTRGCTCGGCCAATGGCGCTGATAATGCCCATGGTGACGGTTTGATTCAGGCCAAAGGGATTGCCCACAGCCAGCACCAGTTCCCCAACTTGGAGATTGTTCGAGTTGCCCCACCGCAACGTCGGCAGATGGGTTTCGTCAATTTTAATAACCGCGAGGTCAGTCTTAGGGTCAGTCCCAATCAGTTTTGCTGAAAACTTTCGCTTATCCCCCAGCAGCACCGTTAATTTATCAGCTTGTTCCACCACATGATTGTTGGTCACGATATAGCCATCCGAAGAAACGATAACCCCTGATCCCAATCCTTGCTCTTGCCTGGGCTGCTGTTTGCGGAATCGATGCTCAAATTCCTCTCCAAAAAATCGGCGAAAAAACGGATCRTCAAAAAAKGGYAGTGRATTRCGCTGGYTSGRTTCTTSKTTTTTGCGAGTSGATGAAATGTTGACTACGGAGGCCATGGYATCTYTGGACACSCGAATAAAKRTCTCGTTYGCCGGGAACGGGACTCCCACAGGTTGGACYGTGGGCATGGGATCTTGCGTGAACGTTTGCAGYGTGGGTTGWAYGGTTGCGYTGGCCATCAGCCGCGTGTCCTCWGGRGCTTCAGAGCAYTGYACGGTCACSGYCAAYAGTAAACCGGTCAACAGACTCAAGACCCATCTGGATGTGGACAAGGATTTCAGGAAATGATTCATGAGATATTTAGCCTGTAGCTGCGTTTCCTTGTAGGTACTGTTGAATACTTGAATTTTTTTAGGCTCTTCTCCAAAGTGAGTGGGTGATTAGGGGTCGTTTTTCAGATGGGCTTGAGCATACAGGTCAAGAMTTTCAGGCGGAGATMMTSTCGTACTCGCGCAGCCGTGGATTGTTCGCAGGTATTTCATTTGAAGGCACTGGCGTCACGATGGACCGCAAGTCCAACGTCGCATTTTATGCCGACAGCAAAATGACGCCTGAACGTATTTTCGCCAGCTCGCCAAACATCGCGCCCGACATTGCGAACACGTTCGTGCAAATGCTGACCGCACAAACCAGCCGACTGCCTACACAACCAGGCATGCGAGCCGGTGTAACGTCGACGTCCCCTCCGAATACCGACGACACACCCAGCGTTCGCACATTCGGCATACCGGACCCGGACGAAGACCTGTCCATTGCAGACGACGAGAATTTCGATCCAAATCTCTAGTTATTCATGAGCGATATATTCGCTAGCGTGCAGGCGATGGCCGAGCTGGTCGGCCCCTACCTGTATTTGCAGGCACTGATCATTGCACTGGTGTTCATCTTTCTTGGCAAGGTCGCCGACTGGATTTTTTCGGCGATGATTTCGCGAATCGCGAAGCGATCATCGACACGCCTGGATGATGAAATCGTTGCGGTGTTGCACCGGCCAATATTCCTGTCATTCATTCTTCTCGGGTTTGCGCTTGCGGCAGAGCATATCGACATGGCTGAAATGCC
>LXTH01000257.1 GCA_001643555.1 Nitrospirae bacterium SPGG5
CCCCTGCGTACAATGCCGACACCCCCAAGAGGTTTTAACAGGGGGCTGTTGACTAATTGACATATCTCCGTTTGTCGTACGCATGTAATTCATCTCATAAACCTCCAAAGGTAAGAGGGAATGTTGAAAAAGGTGCGCTCAGCAAGGCCGCAGGTGCTTTGGCGCGCGGAGCGTACTCATAGTACGTGAGCACGACAAAGCACCGAGAACGCCGCTGACGCCCTTTTTCAACATTCCCTCTAGGAGAACGGCATGATTAAGCTCATTCGCGAAGGGTCAGTAAAATACCCCTGGCTGCTCAAGATCATTATCCTCCTCATTGCCGTTACCTTTATGATTGGGATGGGCTGGTTTGGGTATGAAAGCTCACAGCAACCCAATGCCGTAGCCATTGTCGGGCCCTATACAGTCAGTCTTGATGAATTCCGTCGGACCTATACTCGTATGTATCGATTTTATAAGGATGAGCTGAAACAGGCATTGGTGGACGAGAAAGGATTAAAACAACAGGTCATCCAAAGTATGGTCGACAAAAAAGTATGGCTGGTGACGGCGGACGAATGGGACATTGGCATTTCGCCCGATACCCTCCGCTATGAAATTAGGAAGAGGAAAGAATTTCAAACAGACGGAACGTTTGATGCGGGACTTTACCATCGGCGCCTTTCCGCGAATCGGTATACACCAAAAGAATTTGAACAACAACTGACCAGAGATCTCCAGACGCAACATGCGCAAATAATTGTCCAAGATGTCGCCACGCTCAATCCATCGGAAGTGCAGGAAGCAGAGGAGTTAGCCGCGCGTCAAACGGCTGGCATGGAGGATGAGGCGGAAAAAGACCGAATCCGCAAACGGATTCGTCTTCAAATTTTATTCCAAAAGAAACAACGTGCGTTGCAAGCCTTTCAAGCGGCCAAGCGGTTGACCTCTGATGTGGAAATTCGGCAAGAGTATCTGTAGATTTTCAAGTTCTTGCCGGTTTGTCGGACTTACCTTGCTCTCAATAATTCTTAACCTAATTGGTTTTCTAAAATAATATCTTGCGGGGTTTCGCCCCCGCCGACGAGTCCCTTTGGTTTCGGCAAAAGGGACCAAAACCATTTCCGCCCGTGCGCGGCCCTTCAGAGAATGGTGAAAAAGTTCGCCAGCAAGGCCGCAGGCCGCGAGAAGGTCGAGGTGTACAGGCACGTACGTTGAGGCCTTCGAGCAACGAGAACGCAGCTGGCGGACTTTTTCACCATTCTCTTCCGGGTCCCTCCGCCTCCGCCCCGAATACGATGGCTCGGGAACTCGCTCCGCTCAAACARCCCTCGCCAAAAAGTCGATTCGGGGCTCCGGCTCCGCCGCATCCGAAGGCGGGGATGCCTGCAGAATGAAAAGATAAAAACAAAAACTTCGGTTTTTCTAGTTTGATCTATCGCCACACCCCATTGTGATTCATAAACCCCGCACTACCCAGTGCGGGGCTTGATTTTTTATGCCCTGCCATTCACCTGCGTTGGGCGCGGCTGGGCCGCCGTCTCGAATCCTACTGCTTTGGCGAGGACTGTCTGAGCGGAGAGGTGGCCTTGCACCTCGGAGCGAGTTTCCGAGCCATCTTGATTCGGGGCGGTGGACCAGGCACCCCGGAGAACCTGCTCCGGCAGGGTCGGAGGGGCCGCGCACGGGCAAAAATGGTTTTGGGTCCTTTTGCCGAAAAAAAAGGGCCTCGTCGCGCGGGGACGAAACCCCGTACAAAAATAAATGGTGGGCATAGCCCACCCTGCAATATTCCTCACGTTTCCCGCCCTTCCTCGACACCGGCTTCAAGCCTTGATTACAATGCCTCTATGACCGCCCACAAAAGGACAATCATTTTTGGCATTTTTGGTATTTTTGGGATAGGAATCCTGGCGCTTGGGATGTTAACAGGCAGCGTCGCCCTTGCCGAACGACTCCACAGTTCCATTGTTAAAGGCGCCGCAAAGATCGATCCTGATACCCCCAATCTGACCTCGCTTAATATCCGGCTGAGTCACCAGCCTATTCAGGCTCCGAAGAACTTGGTGAAACTGAGCGTGGAATTACCACAAGTCCGTGCAGCGCGATCGATGATCGCGCCATCGCCCAAGGCGGCCATTCTGGAAGATGATAATCACAATCGAGTGGTGATTCTTTCAGCATCAGAGGACGGCCAGATTCATGCTCAAGTGTTAGAAGACCTCGACTTTTTGGCAAAGATTCCTTTTATCACAACATGCGCTGCCCATCGTGGGTGCGCCTTTAATCGACAACCCGTGACCGGCGGGCTCGCTTGCGTGGCCATGTGTGTACAACAAGCACTGGATCCTTCTCACGAACTCACACCATGAAACTTCTTGAYCTTCTTCAGCATTTTTCCACACAGCTCGGGACGGAAAAGGAAGAGGCCATCGCCCAAGGGCTGGATGATCCCATCGARTCACCGCACACGAAAAAACTCGGGAAAGCCGGAAGCTTGCATCTCTATACACTGACCCTGCCATCGCGGATGCCAGTTCTTGAAGACATCCCCCTCACAATCGTCTCGCCCGGGGATCTTGAGCCCACGGAAGGATATTCGCTTCGTCGCATCGGGAACGACATGTTGATTCAAACCTTGGACACTCTGGGACAATCGGTCGAGGATAATACGATCGTGCCGGACACGTCCGGGTTTTTTGTCACGGCCTCGAAACGGTTGAGCGAGATGGCCGCGAAACCCGAGTCCTATGCGTTAGGACCCGCCGAGCGGTTGGCGCCCTGGCTCGACCCGGAACAAGCCGGAGGCGATGGGTCTGCTCGTACCGGCGCATCCGCCGCTATATTGACGACGGTGTGGAGCGATGATCAATCTGCCCGATGGACCAAGCTCGGGACCTTGGCTGTCGAACTCATGCGGAAAAACAAACGAGTGTTGCTGGTCGCACCCAGTCATCAAGTCGTGAGCGAATTGCTGGGATTTTTCGCGAAGACCTTTCGCAATGCCGCGCTTCCATTTAAGAGCTTGTTAAGTTGTTACGAGATTCCWGTGCTATCCCAAGGTTCCGGCATCTCCTTACAAGARCTTGGGTTTGAAGTTCAGATGCATTCCTTTTTCGCGAARTCGCGGTCACACAAAAATGCGCTTCRAMRSAAATACGAYCGGTTTCGCGAGTTRACACCCATYCTGGCGTACAAGGGCCAAAAGCAGCGTGACCTKAACGAAGTRAAGTTGCTTGARTGGCGACTACTGTCAGAGGTGAGCGACTTTCARGGYAAGATYMAAGACATCGAYAMGCTTGTAGCCGATTAYGAAAATCTGCCGRTCTGGAAGCGCCTGGGCATGCAGACCATGGGAAAGAACGTGGACACKCTTGCRGARTATCGCACGATCCACACAGAAAAAATTGCGGRTCTGATGAAAGAAGTCGAAATCGCKCAAGCCCGCATTCGCGAATTRTTACCCGARGCYGCTATTCCRRAWSRSAWGMGSSSTKMAKNASGARKRMYNGNAGACYGATMTYRYWYGCCKWSKNCKGSWYRAAAAAAAWWMGCRRWMTGCTCGCTGCGGGCGAAGCCACCAATCGACAAGCGTTTATTCAAAACAAACGCCTCGTGATCGCCACACCCGGACGGCTTGTCGCCGATCCCCTCTTCAAACGAGTTCGCTTCGATGTCCTGATTGCCGAAGATGCACCACACATCCCCGCGCCGTTGTTACTCGGCGCCGCCGGCTTGATTCGCGAACGGATCATCATCGCTGGCGATACCCAAGACCTCACACCCACCAACGGCACATCAGGAATCGGCGGCCTATGGAGGCAATCCTGTTTGGAACCAAACCCCGTACCGTCTAACACCACGTCTGCTTAAGCCTAGAAACAGCAGTTGGATCACAAAAGTCCGCGCAAGCTCTCAGGGTCCGTCACGAAATAACCGGGACAATTGGCCGAGACGATTTTGGAGCGAGYCAAGGAGCGAAGAGCGCGCATACCGGGARTATGGAAGCGATGAGCGACGYCGGCGGAGCCCAAAAGMGTCYGGCCCTCCGGGGAGGCCCATCTTTGGCCCGGGGCRGCGTTGCTCCTCGGTCACAGAGCCCCGCTCTGCTCCCTCGTCGCGCCTTGCCCCGATCACAAATCTGGSCCTCCCAATTGTCCCGGTTATTTCGTGACGGACCCTTAGCGCACCTGGCAAGATAACAAAATGTCTTATCACCACCGAGGTGACCACGACTTTTTTTTCACCATGCACACCAATATCTTACACGGCTGTTTTGCGTCCAACTCCCGTTTCTAGGTTGAATCAGGTAAAACCGTCAGGAACCTGGGACCGGGGATTAGTCGCTTGTTGCTGGTCGTTCGGCACTGGAAAAAGGCAGGCAAAGATCCTTATGCACGAGCAACTAGCGACCAGCACCGAGCAATTCTTCAAGGCAAGATGAAAAAACAGATTCCGTTAGATCAGCTCAAGCCCGGCATGTATCTTCTCAGCATGGACCAAAGTTGGTGGAAAACCCCCTTCCTGGTTCACCATCGATTTATCAAAAATGACGGAGAAATTGAACAGATCCGGAAGTCTGGCGTTCAATTCGTGGTCATTGATGTGTCAAAAGGCTTGAGTGATGAACCACCCGAATCTCTCGAATCTTCCGATCAATGCGATGCAGGCCTTTCTTCTGGAGGTCAGATTGAACTCTCGAGACTCAAGAGTGATCCCCCTCGCAATAATGAGTACGTTCACGAGGAGGTTTCTTCCTCCAACAGTACCGATACCCTCCCTTCAGCCGCGTTGTCTGACCAAGAGCATGGGGTGTCCAAGTCAGAAATTCTAAAGATTGCACCCCAAGATGCTGCCCGTCAGGTTCGTACTGCCGCTGTTCGTGCCGTCGAACAGATGTTTGAAGGCGTGCGGTCCGGAGAACCACTTAATCATCCCCTCCTCGAGAAAATGGCACGTGCCCTCGTTCAACAGGTCGTGGATGATCCTCGAGCCTTTCCTCAGTTGGTGTTGGTTGGGAACCTCGCCACGGTGGATAAGCAGCTTTACAGTCATGTGGTGGATGTGTGCGCGCTTGCCGTGGTGCTCGGGGTCGAAATGGGATGGGAAGAACAAGAGTTACAGGCATTGGCGCTGGGTGGCTTGCTCCATGATGTCGGATATATTCGGTTGCCAAATAATCTAGTGCGGAATAGAAAACATGCAGGAAAGGCCGATCGCGTGTTGTTGGGCACACATTCCGAGGTGGGACATTCCATTGTCAAACTCTCCTCGGACCTTTCTCTGGATGTCAAACAGATCATTCTGGAACATCATGAACGATTAGATGGGTCCGGAGAGCCTCACGGGTTGACTGGCGAGAGGCTTTCACCCTTGGGTCAAGTCGTCGGTCTTGTCGATCAATTTGATAAACTGACCAGCAACTGGGGAATGGGGCCGTCGCGTTCGTCAGCGCTGGTCTTGAGGGATCTCTATCAGGAAGCCAAGGACGGTCGTTTCCCTCTGCGTCCCATTGAACGCTTGATCCAATGCCTGGGCGTGTATCCCATCGGGAGTTTGGTCGAGCTTTCTACAGGGGAGCAGGGTGTTGTCATCAGGACGAATCCCTCGAGCTTGTTGAAACCCACAATCAAATTGATCGTGGGGGCTGACCATCTTCCCTATCCGGCACCATGGAATATTGACCTCGCCTGTCCGGTATCCGGTGAGCCCGATCGATCGATTCGATCATTGCTAGATGCCCATCAGGAACAGATCCAAGTCGAAAAATATTTTACTGTGGGCGTGTAGGTGAAGCGTCATAACCTTTCGGCACGCATCACGCTTTACGCTCCACTGATTCGGAAGAAAGCTTTTTGATGTCGCACAGTACTCCCTCACACTCACCGCAGGCTT
>LXTH01000012.1 GCA_001643555.1 Nitrospirae bacterium SPGG5
TGCGTATATCGATGAGGTCATTCTTGGGACACTGAAACAAACCTTGGGGGTACAAAACAAAAGCCATATTTTCATCGTGGCCGAACGCACTCCACACCGCCATCATCTGGAGGGTGGAGTCCACGGCCTTGTGGACTATGTGGGCGGAAAAATTTCTCAGTGGTCACACCTCCCATCACGATTGGGGCCCTACCCCCTTTCAGTTGCCACCAAAGCCATCATTCTCGGCCATACCTTACGCGGCGCTCCCCCGACCCCGGTAGACAAAATTATGGCTCAAGACCTAGCGTACGAAGTCATCCGGCGTCTGGTTGAACAGCCCGAACAGACGGTGGGATGCATGTTAGCCTATCGAGAAGCCGGAACCATTGAGCCGATTGCTCTTCATGCCATCGCACCCAAGCCTTTCGATTGGGAGGTGTTCGCTCGAATGCACGGAACCGAACTTCCGCGGCAGTAAGGGTTCGCGCGGATCTTGACCCGCAGGGTGGGTTTTCAATTTTTTCACTATAAGAAACATAAGGAGATAGGACTTATGGACACACCACAATATCCTCGTAGTCCGAAAATTCAAATTGGCGGCTTGGCCCATTTGGGTCGATTGTTTGACAAAATCCGGATGCGAAATGCCGGCCAGATTCAGGATTACAATTACCTGACGGTAGGATTTGATAAGTATCTGCTCGATCTGTTGGAAATGACGGGTGAGGATTTGGAAAAGCGTGTCCTTCAGGGCGGGGCCGATGAGGAAGTAGTGGCGTGGGTCCAAGAGCATGGCAAAACCCTGACGGATGAGGAGCGAACGCAATGGAATGACAGGATTTTAAACGGTGGCCCGCAAAATGAAACAGCGCAGCAACGCTTTCAATCACGGATCGCCGAGGTAGCAGCCAAACGCGGGCTTTCGGTGGAACGGCTTTCTTCTTTGACCCGGTGGGTCGATATCATTGAGTTGGATGAGGGACGAATGTAAGGAACTGAGATCGTATTGTTCCAGGACCTGTAGAATGGCGAGACCAGACCCCATGGTGTTCTTGGCCTTAGTTTAGCTACGATTTTTGATAGGGGGCCACACTACGTCAAGCGATCAACCTAACCCTTTTTCTTTTCCCTAGCTCAAAAAGTGTGATGGAATATGATGTTCGGAGCATTCCCAATAATTTCATTGACAGCAGGAAATAAGAGGCATAGCATTTCCTTGTCGGGATGAAAAATCGTACTCTGGGAATCGCAAAGGAATTGAGCGAAGAGGGGTTTCCAGAAATAACAAGAGGGGGTCACATGATGAACGACCTCAATCCACCAAACCAGTAAGGCCCGCGGCGAGCGAAGTCGTGTGGTTCTTGTTTAGGCGTGGTAAGGAGAGTTGCCGATAGGAAGCCTCTCAGAAATACCGAACATGCCCGTAGGCATGAACACGGTCAGGAAGACCAAACTATAATTCTGGTGGCTCCACCGAGAGGAAGAAAAGTTTGAAAGAAAAGAAGAAAAGGATTGTAAGGATTGCAAGGAGGAACAATATGGTAAGAGTCCACTCTCCGGCAATAGATCCTGTATAGAAGAAAAGAAAACAAGGCTTCGCCGCCATCGGGTCAAAGAAAAAAATGTGAAGTACTGACGGTGTATGTGTCAGGAGAACTGCGGGCTCTCTTTCCTGTGAAAGAGGGCCCGTGGTGTTTGAAACCACGTTGCGACTCCAAAGAAACTGACAGACCGTACCCGTATGATCAAAAAACTCATTCGAGGAAAGCAAAGGCAAAACTCGCTCATTGACTCCCTGGAAGTGGCCATTAGTAGTTCGCCATGCACAGGTAGTGGAAAAATCAATATGCGTGCCTAACCCTACTTTCATGCCCTGTCGAGTCGTCGATAGGGCCTGATCATGCGTGATTACTTCACCGATATCATTAGCGCTGGATGTATCATCCTCAGTGCAAYCAWTGATGCCCTRACAACTTTGTCGAAGAATGGGAAAGTCGTCCCCTGGGTGGYTGAGTAATTCTTGAACWCGTTGARMGGKCCGATCCCCGAGCGTCGGTTTTTTTAAGCGCTGGTTTACAATTCACTGCCAGCAGGAAGACCAGCCAGTTCAGCTTCTAAGGCGGTCTGAACCCGCGAATATTCGTGTTCTATTTCCGTCAAAACATCTTCCAACTTATGGGCTTCTCCAGCACGGCCTTTCTCTTCAAGGGTACAGCACAGTTCCCCGAGAGGTAGAGCCCCTATGTTTCGACAACTGCCCTTGAAACCATGCGCGGCTTTCATCAACGAATCCGCATGGCCATCAACCATGGCTTGCCGGATCGCGGCAACGTGGGCCGGCCCATCCTGGAGAAATTGCTGGATCACTTCGATCAGGAAAGACGGATCATCACCGCTGAGTTCCTTCAATCCGTCTAACGTGGCTGCATCGAGTGGGGGATCTTGGGTTTCGTTGCTCGGGGTTCGTGGCTCGTCGCCGGTTGCTGGTTGCTCGTTGCTTGAATCTCGTATCTCGTGGTCTCCACCAGACGCTTCACGCTTCACGCTTATCGTTTCACGAGTTTCCGTYTCTCGTTTTGAGATCCACCGTTCCAACACGGCTTCTAATTCTTCAGGCTTGACGGGCTTGGAGACAAAATCATCCATTCCCGCGTYCAGACATTTCTCGCGATCACCCTGCATCGCGTTGGCCGTCATCGCAATAATCACTTGATGCTTGTCGCTACCGACCTCGCTATTACGCAGTGCCTTAGTTGCTTCATACCCATCCATTTCCGGCATCTGACAATCCATTAGCACCGCATCATAGGGAACCCGGGACACCGCCTCCACCGCTTCTAGGCCATTGGCAACGACGTCCACCCGATACCCCAATTTCTCTAACATCCGCACCGCCACCTTTTGATTCACCATGTTATCGTCGGCGACCAGCAGCCGGCCCTCTTTACGCCGGACCGCTTCAAGTATGGAATGCTTGGTGACAAACTGTGCATCACTCCTTGCTGAAGGATTCATCACCATGATAAGGCAGTCCCGAAGCTGATGTTGATGAATGGGCTTCGTTAAATACGCGGAAATGCCAGCCTCCTGTACCAGAGCCGCCTCACCGCGTCGGCCCATAGAGGTGAGCATCACCATCCGCGTACCCGCCAGCACCGGATCGGCTTTGACCTTGCGAGCCAACTCCACCCCGTCCATCATGGGCATTTGCATATCCATAATGAGGAGATCGCATGGCTGACCATGCGCCACCGCATCGATTAACAAGGCCAGAGCCGCGGGCCCATCGTTCGCACTCAGACAGTCCATCCCCCAGGCTGTGGTGTAATGATTCAGCAGCAGACGGTTGGTGTCGTTACCATCGACGACGCAGATCCTCAGGCCTTCCAGACCGTTTCCCGCCGCCACCTCACTCTCTGTTGGTTGGGACTGCTTCTCCAACCGTACCGTGAACCAGAAACAACTACCTTGCCCAGGAGAACTTTCGACCCCGATTTCCCCACCCATTAATTCCACCAGCTGTTTGGAAATGGCAAGTCCTAGCCCAGTCCCCCCAAACTTCCGGGTCGTGGAATTATCGGCTTGGCTGAAGGGTTGAAATAACCGACCCTGGGCCTCCGGCGTCAAGCCAAGGCCGGTGTCTTGCACCTCAACGCGCAGGACCACCTCTTCTGGCGTTTCCTGAACCGGCACAATGTGGACCACCACTTCGCCCTGCTTGGTAAATTTGATGGCATTGCCCAGGAGGTTCATCAAAATTTGACGGAATCGGCCCGGGTCGCCACGCACAGCCGTGGGGAGGGACGCATACACGAGCCCCACTAACTCCAACCCTTTGTCCTGGGCCTTGGCCCCGAGTAAATCCATCACCTCGCCCACCGCCACGCGCAGATCAAAGTCAATAATTTCAATATCGAGTTTTCCGGATTCAATCTTAGAAAAGTCCAGAATGTCATTGATGATCGTGAGTAAGGCATCTGCGGAATGTTTGACTGTCTCCGCGCATTCGCGCTGTTCTTGATCCAGATTGCTTTCTAACAAAATCCCCGTCATCCCCAATATGCCATTCATCGGCGTGCGAATTTCATGGCTCATGGTAGCAAGAAAACTACCCTTGGCCTGCGTGGCCAGTTCGGCCTTTTCTTTTTCAACGATTAAATTTTCATTACTTTTTACCAGGTCCTGATTCGCTGTCTCCATAACGTAGTGGGATAACCTTAAGGTGCCCGTCATATTGTTAAATGACTGCGCTAGTTGGCCGATCTCATCCTGGCTATTGATGGTGATGGTCTGTGTAAAATCACCTGCAGTCACTTTGTGCGTCGCCTCAAGCAATGCCTCCAGCCTTCTAACAATGCTGGCTGAAACAAACAATGCAGCGAATAGAGCAATCAGCAGGGAGAAGAATGTGCCCACAATGATCAGGACAATCGTGTTTGATGCAGCAGATTCAGCCTGCTGCACTCTTGTTTTCATTAAGCTTTTTTCTGCATCATTAAATTCCGCTAATTCACTTCTTATCGCATCAACAATTTTCTTGCCTGTTTCCCTCTCAAGCAGAATCATTATGTCAACCAAGGATTCAGGAGTTTTGTTCATTTGCCTCCGAGCGGCGATCTCTGGTTCGGCAGCTTTGTGGGTCCATTCGGTGGCCAGGTGTTCCAACTGATCTATCTTACCCATGAGCTCATTCTCAAATCCCCTGTCGGATACGATCGCTCGCAGTCTAGCAAAGTATGCGGGCAGTTTAATCTGCTCACCGGCGATATATTTTTCCAAAAACTCCTCTTTTCCGGTAATCAGAAAGCCCCGCTGACTATCTTCTCTGTCGGCCATGGATCTCTCAATGATCTCTATGGCGAATGCTCCCTCCCAGTCTCCCCGTCCAGAGAAAAAGGTCTCGACCTCATGACCCAGAGCCATAAAATTATCTATGATGCGCTTGCCTTTGCCACGAGACAGTATTTCTTGCAAGTGGGAGGCATCAACTGTAGCCTTGCCAACCTTCCTTCGCATCTCAATCTCTGGTGAAGCCGCATGCGTGAGCCAGTTTTTTTCAAGCTKATCKAYTYTTTCCAGTCGCRTGACTTGCGCCGGGTTATCACKGACAAGKGATTTTAGAYTAGMGATCTTGKTATCCCAGAYTTKTTGCGCCGYATGAAAGGGTTCCAKGAAAGGTTCTTTRCCGGTGATTAAAAAGCCGCGTTCACCGGTYTCCATATCGATCATGAGTTTRTTCAGTTCCTGWMCAYYGGCGATCACYTGTTGGGWATGTTGTACCCMCTGCGCATCAYCCACCATTTTTCCAAKGCTGAAATACACGACGGYGGCAATWAKGAYCATCAGCAGYAAGGGCACAGAAAACCCGAGYAGGATCTTTTGTCGAGTCTGCAATTGATCAAATGCTTGCCGACAAATGTTTATGAAATRATTAGGCATATGATTCGAAGGGTATTGTGAAATTTTTTCAATTATTCAACAGTCCCTTTACCCGAGTGGGGTGAAGAGTGATTTTTAATGAGCCGACCACCTTGCGAACCTCTGGATTGCTCTTTGTCTTTTTCGGAAGAAACTGGATGAACTTTATGTAAGATCGTTTCAGGAAGAGGAATTGCCTAAGGGTAATAAAGTGTGAGTTCTTATTTGGGACTATTAAAAAATGCCGCCAACGGCGTTCTTATAGTTTGTTGCTGGTCATTCGTATTTTGGGATCTGTAATTCCCTCTTTCTTTTCCAGCGACGAGCGATGAACAACAGGTCTTTAATTCGGCCTTTCCTTCGACAGAACGGC
>LXTH01000017.1 GCA_001643555.1 Nitrospirae bacterium SPGG5
GGACCTCAGGTAGTGGACTTTCTTGAATGTCTTCTAAGGCCTGCAAGGCCAGGATATATTCCTCCTGTGTCGCGACTAACTCAGGGCTGTAGAGCGTAAAGAGGGGCTGGCCTTTTTTGACGAGTTTTCCGGTGAAATCGACGTAGAGATTTTTGATCCAACCTGAAACCCGAAGATTGACATGGGCAATGCGCTGTTCGTTATACGTGATCCTCCCAACTGCTCGAACTTTCGTTGAAAGGCGACGTTTCTTCACCAGCGCTGTTTGCACGCCAATCAATTGTTGTCTGAGAGGTGACACCCTCAGCGATACCTGGGCAGGCGCCATATCAGAGGACCCTGACATGGACTTCATGCCCATGCTTCCCATCTCCTTCATGTCCGGCATGTCAGGATCAGAAACCTCTGCCATAGCTGAACGGAGTTGAGGCACGAGCTTTTCGTTCATCCACCATCCACCTCCAACAAGGATGATCATCCCAAGGGCTATCCCAACCCAACGGATTTGACTCAAAGAGCGTGGTTGTATCTTCATCATCATCCCTCCTTATCGAGGCTGTTAAACGTACTATTCCCCGTAGCTTGTTACGGTGCGACCAATTAGGTTCCCCCTTTGGAAAAGGGGGCTAGGGGGATTTTCAAATAATTTTCCATCTGCATACCCCGTCAGCTTGCTGTCATTTTCAACATTCCCCTTCACAATTCCGTACCGACGACCCGTTCCAGTTTGGCCAGCAACTGCTTCCAATCAACCAAGGTACGGACAAATTCCAACTGATAGGAGAGCAAGGCACGATCAGCCTCAATCAGATCCAAAAAATCGTTACGATCGGTGCGATACCCGGCCATGGCCGCCTTCAAGGTGAGCTTGGCCTGAGGAAGCACAGTGGTCTTATACAGGTCGAGAATTTTTCTCTTCGCCTCAAATTGAGCCACGAGATCTTGAACCAGGAAGCGTGTCTGGTTTTCCAAGGTTCTTTTCTTAAACTGTGCGACTTTCCGGTGCGCCATGGCTTCTCGAACCCCAGCCTCATATTTGGGTTTCGTCCAAAAGGCAAAGGGCAGGTTGATGGACACCACGCCCCCGAAGCCATCATCCGCATTGCGGTTCAGCCAGCGCTGTACCTCTACCCGAAGATGGGGATAAGCTTGGAGCTTGGCCAGCTTGATCGTGGAATCAAATTGCTCAACAGCCAAAGCCGCTTCGCGAACTTCCGGTCGTTGCTGAAGGGCTTGTTCTTGGAGATACACCAGTGAGAGAACCTTTGACTTACCCTGGGGTTCTTCAGGAACACCCAACGGAGCATGGACCTCACGATTTAAAATCGTGTTGAGGAAAGCCCGTGCCGTCTCCTGTTGTTGTTCAAGGATGGGGAGATGTTGAAACCACTTGGACTGTTCCACCTGTGCCTTCAGCACATCGACTTGGGTCCCTTTCCCCACACGGAACTTGGCTGTGGCCGCCTTAAAAAACTGCTTGAGGCGCTTGGCTTCCTCATGATGAATCTCAAGGGCTTGGTGGGCATAAAACAATTCATAATACGCTGTCTTCACTGCCGCAATAATTTCACGTTTCTTCCCCGCCAAGTGTTGTTTGGCCTGATCCACCACTTTTTCAGCAATATGTTCTTGCTGAGATAAGGTTCCTGGATAAGGAAACTGTTGGACGAGTCCGAAGATGGCTCGGTCCGAGCGCGTCACATTCAACGAGTCTGGTGTATTCCACAGTCGAATGGTCAATTCCGGATCATCCAAAGATTTACGTTGGGGAACCCGCTCCTGCATGCCTTCTACCCGGGCTTGTTCAGCCACCAATTCCGGATTATTTTGAAGCGCTTCTTGAATGAGTGGAGCAAGGCTAATGATCTCTTTCCCCAAGCTCGGGTCCCCGGCCCAGATGAGACCGGGCACGTTGAGCAAAAGAGTGCTGAGCAATAGTAATTGCCCGCAAAATCTTTTTCCTCGTTGCATATCAATCTCCAATCCAAACCGGCCCCTCTCCACTTTTGAAAAGTAGGGAGATAGAAAAATCCAGAACCGGGGTCAGGTCTTGTGGTGATACATCGTGTATACTCTCTGGTGGCTGTGATGGTTTTGGCCCTGAGACGTCCTAGTGACAGAATTCTTTTTTTAAAGCGCGGCGTTGCGGTGTTTGACGGTATCAATGAGAATATTGCGGAGTGGGGTCATGGATCGGGACAGTTGGGTGAAGACGTTGCGGCCCATCACGCAGACTTCCACAGGTGTGCGAGCCCGGACGCTGGCAACCCGGGGTTGGCTCTCGATGAGGGCCATCTCTCCAAAGAATTCCCCTTCCTTCAATACGGCTAGGACTTCGGCCTCGGCTTGCTCATTTTTGGCCCGAAGTACTTCCACCTCGCCTTTTTCGATGATATAGAAATTGTTCCCTGGTTCTCCCTGCCGGAAGATGTAGTCTCCAGGATTGTAGTGGGCCCGCGTGACACGCGTGGTTTGATCGGTTTTCAGGTGGGCCAGATCCCGAGAGAACACCAATTCCCAGATCCAGTCGAACGCGACTTTGGTGCGCCGTGACCACGACGGTAGTTTAAAAAGGTAGATCCCTCGCCAAAGGAGCCAGGCAAAAATCCGGAAATCTGGATTCCCAGGATCTCCGCCACGGCGTTATGTCCACCGATGCTGCAGAGTTGTCCCAGAGGTTTGAAGTAGAAGGGTTGTGTTGGCTGACCTCGGATTACGCGGACGATGTTTTCTGCCGCTTGATTTCCTTGGCGTTCGGCGAACTGTCCTGTTGGTGCACTCGGTTGCTTATCATAGGCGTTGAGTATCAATGCGCAATCACCCAGAGCCCAGGCGTTGGTCAACCCGCAAAGCCGCATGTCCGGATCTGTTCGCAATCGATCGTGGTCTTTGGGAACGTCCAAGCGTTCGAGAACCGGCGTTATGCTGGTGCCGATGGTGCACACGAGGGTGCCCCCATTCACAACTCTGCCATCCCCCAACCTCACCCCTTCGGCTGTGGCGAAGGTAACGCGTGTGTTCAATATGACGTCGATTCCGGCTTTCACCAACTTGATGCGTGCAAACTGGCGAAGTGTGGGACTGATTTCAGGGAGCAGGTGATCTCGTGAATGAATGATCCTTACGGCAATATCATCCTCAGAGATGTTGCGGAAAAACCGCCGGCTGACGTGCATGAGATCTTGTATTTCTCCTGCGGTTTCCACCCCGCTGTAGCCACCACCTATGATGGTGAAGGAGAGATACCATCGCTTGCGTTCCGGGTCGTCGCAGACTTCGGCCTTCTCTAACTGCTGCATGAGGTGTGCTCGGAGGACCATGGCATCCCCAACGGTCTTCAGGGGGAGCGCATGGTCGGCCATTCCCGGAACCATCCCGATATTAGCGATACGGCCACAGGCAATGACTAAATGATCGTAGGTCATGCGTCGTATCCATCCGTCGTGGCTTTCAAATTCGAGGCTATTGTTTAGAAGATCGATTTTCTCGACTGTCTCCGTTCGGCAGTGAATAGAAGGGAGTGTCTGACGAAGAGGAGTGGCTACCGCATCCTGATTGATCGAGGCCCCGGCCACCTCGGCGAGCAGGGGATGAAACACCATGTGATTTTCGCGATTGAACATCACAACCTCGCACTGGTGGGGCTTCAGTTGTTTGCGCAACGTTTTGGCGCAGGCCACCCCGGCAAATCCCCCCCCGATACTTCGGTGACGATGATGCCGGGGGCATAGCCAGATAGCGCGGCTCAGTACGTCGCATGAGACTTGGTATTATCGCCAGAATACATACCTGCGACGCAATGACGGAGCGCGCCGTCGACTAATAGAATCACTCGCATTTGCAATTCTCGCGAGATTCATGTCGCAATTGGCTGGCTCTGCGCCTCATACAAGGTGAGGACTTGAAAATCGGAACGGCATGAATGAGCTGAGTGATGCAATACTCGTGGCACAAGCCCGTGCTGGTGAGACGAGGGCTTTTGGCGGTGCTTACCGCGTTCGGGATCTGGGCCG
>LXTH01000120.1 GCA_001643555.1 Nitrospirae bacterium SPGG5
TTTCGTAAACCGTAGGTCGGTGGTTCAACCCCACTCGCCGGCTCCATTTTATTCTTGATCAAGTTCTCGTGTACCTATCAGAGGTTCTCATCCTGGCGTTCCCTGTATTTTCCCATTTCGGAATTGWTGCSGAATCTRTCGCCTCAATTCATCTAACAWATTGAAAWKAATGGTTTTTTCTAGCGTGYGGTTACGCGTCTCAGTYKTTGTTTACTNWAATKAATKGTGWGGYCTTCTCAATTMTYTGGSWAWTTKGTCTCGGTTCWGGYCRGAAAAKGYRGATTGGTGTTCATTWKGRTTAAGTCTTTAMGGAAAGKMACCGATATYWATAATAGAGAGTAATGTACWGKACTGNAGTGTNACTAGAAGAAATTTTGTCCGTATTGAAGAGGGATGTAAGACCCTACGAGYAYGCTGCGGGCGTAAGGAAGAAACCGAATGACTRTTCTCGTTCCAACGTCAGAGGCCACGAGTGTTYTAGGAAATGAAGTCSTYTTAGACCGGCTGCCTCTCGGAGTCTGTCTTTTGCGACAKGACTGGACGGTTGTCTTTTGGAATCGATGTCTTGAAAGTTGGAGTGGTYTCCCTCGAACCAGCATTGTGGGTCAATCCTTATTGGCCATGTTTCCCTTTCTCGTCCTCACGGAATATGAAAAATGTCTTCAAAAGATTTTTGATGGAGGGGAGGCTACYGTCCTTTCATCAGCAGAGCATGGTCCCGTGTTTAGGTTTGGGCCGGGCCGGAGGGAGAACCGATTTCAGCATGTGCACATCACGGGTGTTCCGTCYGATGAAAWCGATGGTGTGTATGCCATGATTTCCGTTGAAGATGTCACGGATATGTGGCTTCAGGTGAAAGGGTATCAAGCGTCGGAGGCGCAGGCCAAACTGGACCTGAGTGATCGGCGAATGGCTGAAGCGGCACTGACTCGCTTAGGTCGGTTTCATGAATTGATTCTTCAATCCGCGGGAAATGGAATCTTTGGGCTCGATCGTGACGGGAATACCTTATTTGCGAATCCGGCCGCTGCCAACATGTTAGGCTGGGATATTGAGGATATCGTTGGCGAATGCATGCATACTATTCTTGGTCACCATTGTCCTTTAGAACATGGGAATGATGGCGACGGCTGTTTTCTCTCGGCCCCCCTTGAGGAAGGCCGGTACCAGCTTGTAACCGAAGACTGGTTTCAGAAAAAAGATGGCACACGTTTTCCCGTGGAATATCTTGGCGCCCCTATCGTGGAGGGGGGAGAAATCGTAGGGGCTGTCGTGACCTTCAGCGATATTTCCTGCCGCCGAATTTTGGAGGAAAAAGTATTGCGGTATACGATGCAGCTCGAAGAAGAGGTCGACTTGAGAACCAGTCGCATTCGAGAACTGGAACAGCGTCGCATGGAAGTGGAGAAGTTGGCGGCGTTAGCGCAAATGGCGGCCGGTGTGGCCCACGAAATTAATAACCCGCTTGCCGGGATCAAAAACGCGTTCCATCTGGTAAAAGGCGCTATTCCAAAAACCCATCCGCGTGTCAGTTACGTCGGTAGGATCGAGAACGAGATTGATCGTATTTCCGGAATCATCAAGCGGATGTATCAACTCTATCAGCCTGATCCTGCGGTGTTGCGTGCCGTGAATCTCACGGAAATGTTGCAGGATGTGTCGTTAATGGTAGAACCCGTCTTGAAGCATCACGACATCACATTGGAGATTTTGACACCGCCCTCCCTGCCGCTCATGCGGTTACCCGTTCGGGATATTACCCAAGTACTCTGTAATCTTGTGCAAAATGCGGTTCAGGCTTCTTCCGGGAAGCAGGCCATTCGTCTTGCGGTTGAAACGGATAATCAGTGGATTCGGATTGCGGTCAGTGATCAGGCTGGAGGGATATCGGACGACATTCTCCCCCATATCTTTGAACCATTTTTTACGACGAAATCAGGTAGTGGGCAAGGAGGAATGGGGTTGGGGCTGTCCGTGTCACGAAGTTTGATTGAAGCGTTGGGCGGTCGAATAGAAGTGCGGACTATGGCGAAGGAGGGGAGTACCTTTATCGTGCACATACCCCACGCGATGGAGGGGGGGGAGGATCCCAGTGAACAACTGAGAGTAACCAAGGAGGAGGTCCATGGGTAGCGCCGCAAAAATTTTGCTGGCCGATGATGAGCAGACGTTTTTATATTCAACCGCAGATCTGTTACGAGATCAGGGGTATGAGTGTGATTGTGCGATGGACGCAGTAGAGGCGAATGCCCTGTTGCAACGGGCCGAATATGATTTGTTGATCAGTGATATCAATATGCCCGGCAATGGGCAATTGGAATTTCTGAACGCCGTCCATGGTGAACAGCAGGGGTTGCCGGTCATTGTGATTACGGGATACCCATCGGTTGAAACGGCCGTTCACTCCTTTCGATTGTCCGCGGTCGATTACCTGCAAAAACCGATCGATATTGACGAGTTACTCGGGTTAATCGATCCTGCCGTGCAGAAGGGACAATTGGCGCGGAGGGTTCGAAAAACAAAAGAAGAGATGCAAGGGCTGGTTGGCATTCTTGAAACACTGGAGAATTTTGGGGCGACCGGAAGAACCGGTTCCAGTCCAGATGATGGATCATTCGCGCTCAGTGTGTATCTTGATCAGGCTGTCAGTCATCTGGCCACGGTGTCCGTGGGATTAAAAACCACCATCGATACGATCAAAAATTGTGGGGTGGGAGAAGAGACCGAATTGAACATCGGGGGGGTCTGTCCACGATGTCAGAGTTACCGAGAGGTCCTGTATCATACAATCCAGGTGTTAATGAGGACCAAAGATACCTTTAAGTCCAAACCTCTAGGTGAATTGCGTCGGCAAGTAGAAATCGTATTAGAAGATCCTCAAACTCTGATGAAAAAGGCTTAAGTTTTCCTGGGCAATACCGAAAAGAGTAAACAGAGGGAAACGGAGACGATAGATCATCTGATGTGCCTAACGAATGGCTTTAGGTCCGAAGTTGAGGCGCTCTACAACTGGGCTTCCAGCCAAGCAAACAGGGGAATCGGACCTGTTGGTTGATGGCATGAGGGAAGGCCTTTCACAATACTGGTGAAGGTCTTGCTTTGTGCTTTTTTTTTGCAAAGCGCAAAGCAGGAAGGGCAAGAACACTGAGACCGTGAATCCACGCACTGGACAGGACAAAGCGAGTGCAGGACGATCCCTCATACTCTAGTCTGACCTTCTCCGGGTTTTCTTGTTAGGAAAGGAGACTCCCATGTTTAACGAAGGAATTCTCACCATCTCCGATGTGGCCAGCTTTTTAAAAATCCCCAAATCATCGGTGTATAAACTCATCCATGACGGTGGGTTGCCTGCCCATAAAGTTGGGAAGCATTTTCGCTTGGTGCAGGATGAGGTCAAGGAATGGCTGTATCAGGGCGGACTGAGTACGCCCAAAGTCTAAGGGTTCGTGCGGAAATTACTTTCTCTGTTTGGGTGCTGAGACACCTGTCTGGCAAGGCGCGAGGACTGCGCATACTCTCGGTATGGAAGGGACGAGCAATGCCGCCAGACGGGATGGATCGACGCCCAAACAAGGGAAGTGATTCTTGCGCGAACCCTAAGGACCTGCGAGAAAATAACTTGATCAATATCGCGCCAAGATTTGGGTCGGATKTGGACGGAACGATTGAGAAAAACYCGAGGCATAGCACAGCTATGGTGAGGGTGTTTCGATTGAGGYCCGTTCAAARATGGCCCGAAGATTGGATGCGAGATTGATCAAGTTATTTTCTCGCAGGTCCTAAGGTTCAGTTATTTGGAACGTATTCAGAATAACTTCTTATTCACTATCAGTCTTGGATGTCGGAGGAACACATGTCTGCTGATTTAAAAATGTTTCAGGCTGCCCCAGGCAGTGGGGAGGAATCGTGTACATACATGTGGGCATGCGCCATATGCGATGAAAATGAGACCTGTCAAAAGGATAAAGAAGGTCATAGCAAATGGTTGGTGGCCAAGCGGATGGAACGGATCGATTACAAGATCCTGGTGATGAGTAATAAAGGGGGAGTGGGCAAGAGCACTGTATCCACCAACCTGGCCGTGAGTTTGGCGTTAAAAGGCTATGAAGTCGGCATTTGCGACATGGATATTCATGGTCCGAATATTCCAAAGATGGTGGGGGGTGAAGGGGAGCGCCTCAAAATTAGTACGGGGGGCGGGATCATTCCGTTTCAAGCGTACAACATGAAAATTGCCTCGATGTCGTTTTTGCTCCAAAACTCTGATGATCCTATTATTTGGCGTGATGCGTATAAGTTTGAGTTTATCAATCAATTGCTTGGTGGGGTGGAATGGCAAGATTTRAATTTTCTGATTGTGGAYTTGCCGCCTGGCACGGGYAATGAATCGGTGACGACSATTGATTTRATYGGKGAAGTGACRGGTTGYGTGATCGTGACGACTCCCCAGGAAGTCGCGCTCCTGGAYGCCMGAAAATCRGTGACGTTTGCGAAGGATAGCGAGCTSCCCATWATTGGCATTGTCGAAAACATGAGTGGTCTGGAATGCCCGCATTGCCATCAGGAGATTGAGGTGTTTCGGAAGGGTGGAGGCGAAGCCTCGGCGCATGATATGGGCGTGCCATTCTTAGGAAGGATCCCTCTTGATCCCGACGTTGTCAAGCAATGTGATTATGGCGAACCGTACGCCATGTTTTGCTCGGATTTGCCTACGGCGGATGCCTTTCATGAAGTTGCGAATCGGGTGGATGACTTCTGTAAGAAGAAGGGTTCACTCGTGCAGATTGCAACGAAAAGCCCGTTCAAAAAAGTCACCAAATAATATTAGCAAGAGAAACGATCCTTATGTCTGGTTTAACATTACTTCGTGACGCTCAGAACATTGTATTGGATGCAACCACCACCCTCGGGTGTGAAAAGGTGGGATTGCTGGATGCCTTGGGCCGTGTATTGGGGGAAGATATTATTGCCCCGCGCGACAATCCGCCTTGGAACAATTCAGCCATGGATGGGTTTGCCGTTCGGTGGGAAGACATTAAAAAGGACCATGAAATTACCAGGCCGGCGGAATTGAAAATCGTCGAAGATATTCAGGCAGGACAAGTCGCGACCAAGATCGTGGGGCCTGGCGAGGCCATTCGGATCATGACCGGCGCGCCGGTTCCTGATGAAGTTGATCAGGACCGCGAGCAAGTAGAGCGCGACTGCAACTATGGTCAGCATCATGGCCGCCATCGCATCTCCGACACTGGAGGTCATCTGGTAGGAAACCGGTTCGATGCGATCTGCATACGCACGATAGATCGACGTCGCCATATAAGTGTTCGAATAATTGAACTCGATCAACTGCCAGTCGCCATGTTCTTCCAGCACTTCCGCGTGATCAATGTCGCCGACGTTGATTGTGATACGTGGCTCAGGCAACAGGAATCGGGGTGAAGGCAATTCGGGATTCAGGCGCTGAATAGTCTGTAATGCTCGCCGCGCGTACGCAAAGTCACCACCACTTTCTTCGACAATGGCGATTGAAAAGCTTCGCATTGTTGCTTCCGGGAATTCACCGGTGATCAGCGGCGGGCGAGTTACGAAAAACCCAACCGTCAGGACAACGACATAAAGACCAAGAGGTATGAGGCAGCCGACGCTTCGCTTCTTATTCGTCTTGTCAGATGAC
Source organism: Nitrospirae bacterium SPGG5 (assembly GCA_001643555.1). The sequence goes on from LXTH01000120.1 coordinate 5,675, forward strand.
AAATCTCTTCCCCCGCTCATTTAGGTTGATCAGGACGGACTATACTAAGGGCAATTAAGAACAAATGGGAACCGTCATGTCTGCCCATCGTTGCAAATCGAATCTATTCTGCGCCGCGACAATCTGGGCGCTTTGCAGTTCTCCGGCGTAT
>LXTH01000007.1 GCA_001643555.1 Nitrospirae bacterium SPGG5
CAACGACTGACGAGATACAAACGACGTTTTTCTTTATGTAGCCGGCACATACAAGAAATGAAAATAATCGACCGGTTGCGCCGGTGCTTGCAATACCGTACGAAGTATTTCTCGGTCGTATCCCAGCTCTTCCAATTTCCCCGCCACGCCCAACACTTCTTCCTCTGTTAAATACGCAATCGTATCAGGCACGCCCGTAGACTTCAAACTACCCTGAAGGCGGTCTAATTCTTCTCGTTGAGCATTTGGTATATTTGGCGGAACCGGAAATTCGATGGTCCGGTGGTACGGGCTTTGATACGCACTATTAATGGCTCCGATCGTTTTGAGAATGAATCGATCGACTTCCCATTGGTCACCTTCCGGCAAACGAGGGTGAGAGGCCAGTACATCCATGAGACTCATTACATTGGTCCCAAGATTCCGTCCGACGAATTCTTTTTGAGGTTCGATGTGCACCTCTCGACTGCCCAAGTGCTTGGCCACCTCTTCAAGCAAGGCAAAATTTACCATAAAACTAAATTGACCGCCAAGCAGGTTATAACAGGGCTTGTCCGGATCATTGAGCACTGAAAGGTCCGCCGTTCCCGCATCAAAGGCACTGAGGCCAATGGCATCGGGGGCCAACAGCCGAGTGGCTTCTTTGAGCGAAGAGGCCGCCCCGACATTATAGGGCACCAACACTTCCTCATCAATGAACTTTAAAAAATCCGTGATGAGCCGTCGAAACGGAACGTCTTTGGCTTCAATTTTATTATACGTTCGTTCCCATACAATATCTTCCAAGAAACTCGGCAACCCTTTAAGCGTCGGAACATCGTTGTGTTCGAAGGCCTCTATAAACGCTGTCCAATCCGGGAAATCCTGCAGGCGAGTTTCCTTGAGATTGGGACGAACATGTTCTTCCATGATATCTCCGCTTTTTCGGAGTAAGAGCTTGGTGGAAGATTCATTCCAAAATTCGTTGCAAATGATACGATCGACCGAACCGTCAGCAAAGCCTTGCAGTTCAGGGACCTGAGCCTGCTCGAACTTGATTCGACCTTGATGCTTGGCCAAATCCGCATTAGCTTTAGCACTTTCCAGGACCACATCGGATGAATCGATCAAAACGTATTCTATGCGTGAGTACACCGTCCCAGCCGAATCCAAAGCCCGCACTCGATCCAGGAAACACGCGGCTAAGTTTCCATTGCCACATCCCCACTCCATAATTGTCAGAGGGGTGGAGGACGCGGAGGGATTGGTTTTTTCGCGTTGCTGCACTCGATCCATATAGTCAGCGGCTAGGGCAAACCCTAGTCGGTAATCCGCCGCGGCAAAGGTTTGATAGAGGTCACGGAGTTGCCCGCCACGAAGCCCATAGAACACGTGGTTCATGTGGATCTGCCAGACATCAATGGGCAAAAAATCGCCTAGAAGCTGAGGAAGTGAATCTTCGGATGTTGCCGTTTGTGCGGCCATGAATTAAACCTCAAACTGCCCTATGGGGTAAAATTTACTACCAAAGAGTCAGAATTCTAACAAACAGATTTTTGGGGCCGCAAGGAAGTGGGCTTTCTTGACAGAAAAGGGATATGGCCGTTAGGAAGTAGTGAGGAACGACGTCTTTGGTTTCAGCTCGTCCGGGTTCGATGGTTCAACGAACAAATTATTTGTATGCGGGGTTTCGCCCCCGCGCAACGAGACACTTGGTTTCGGCAAAAGTGCCCAAAACCATGTTCGCCCGTGCGCGGCCCCACGACCCTGCTCAGAAGCAGGCTCTCCGGAGTGCCTCCGCCTCCGTCCCGAATCAAGATGGCTCGGGAACTCGCTGCGCTCAAACAGCCCTCGCCGAAGGGCTCGATTCGGGACTCCGGCTCCGCCGCGCACGAAGGCGAGAGAGATGTGACTGGGCCCAGTTGTGGATGGAAGAGACAGGGGCTTTGGGACCTGAGAGAAAATAACTTGGAAACACGTGATGGGTGATGCGTAATGGGTTATACGTCCAGACTTTCTTCACCCTTCACCCTTCACTCTTCATTTTTCCCTCTCACTCCTTACACCTTACTCCTCACTCTTGGTCTGACCCTCATGATGGCCCATCCAAACCTGGCGAAGGGTGAAGAACCAGGGGGACCCTCGCCATCACCCGCACCATTTGATCCAGCTGAAACGAAGCACGGTTTTTCTGAGTTTGATACGATCCCCTTTAATCCTTCAGATGCGTCTCCGAATCCCCTTCCCTACTATGATAATCGTCGGGAACTCGACCTAAATAGCCAGCCACCACTTGACCACAAACCAGAAGGGCTCTTTTTAAATATCACCCTGGCAGAAGACTTTGACGAAGACTTGGATTTTCGGCGTGGAAACTTGTATTACCCCGTACGACCGACGGACCAATTCACTGTAGACACTTCAGCGGTATACGTCGTATTCCAGGTGTTTAAACATTATCAGGCCTATCAGGTGATTGGACAGGTGTACCATGATTTCGTCGAGGGGGGGGCAACTGAGAGCATGATCGATGAAGATATGGCGTATCTCACATTGGAAGACGAAAGTGGATATCTCAAATTCTTTCCCCCTTCGGAACAAGGATGGAAACCCGGCCACTATCATATTGATATCTTCGTCGGATATGAAGCCAATGAGATGTCAAGAATGGGCACCCTGCGGTTTCGCGTGACCAAAAACTCTTAGCATTCTCTCCTATCCTCGAAACATCCTGCAGACTCTAGCCTGGGACCACGTAGGCATCTTTTCGTTGTTCCTAGATTGACTACGCCTTTCATTGCCAAGAGGAGCGACCTTCGATCGTTTGACCCTTCTTTTATGGATTGAGTAGAATGCCTCAGCAAATTACGTAAAACTTTCCTTCCAATCACTCAACATTCCCGAGTGTCTCAATCTTACACATGACACTCACTTTGCCCACGGAAAACATCAAGCACTCATGACTGTCACCCACATACCTTGGCTCTCCGTTGTTGTGCCGATTAAAGATGAGCGGGACAACCTTCAGCCTTTGACCAATCAACTCATCAAGGTACTCGGCGCATTGGAGCAATCGCAAACGGCTCCCTTCGAAATTGTGTACGTGGATGATGGCAGTACCGATGGCAGTGCCACCGTGCTAGACGAGATCAGCCTTCACACGCCAGAAGTACGGGTGGTCCACTTCGATCGGAACCATGGGCAAACCGCAGCATTTGATGCAGGGTTTCGCTCGGCCCACGGCGAACTCATTGCGACCCTTGATGGCGATCTTCAATACGATCCCGCCGACATTACCAAGCTGTTACCGTTCACCAAGGACTACGATCTGGTATGTGGACGCCGACAGAAACGGCTCGACAATATCATTCGGCAACTCTCATCACGCATAGCCTACCTGATTCGGAACGCGGTCATTCATGACGGCATTCACGATACGGGCTGTTCCCTCAAAATTTTCCGGCGGAGCGTCATTGAGCGAATGGCCCTCTTTCACAACATGCATCGTTTTTTTCCGGCCCTCGCCAAGATGTACGGGTTTTCGGTCACAGAAGTGCCTGTTCAACATTTCCCACGCGCCCATGGACAGTCCAAATATGGAATTGGTAATCGCCTCTTTGCCGGCCTGTACGACCTGATCGCCGTCCGGTGGATGCAGAAACGCTGTTTTCGATATGAAATCGTCAATACACCAAGCGATTCATCCGACTCACAGTCTTAGGATTCGCGCATGACCTTCCCTGCCTCAAAAATCCCATCCCCTCGACAAAACACTGAAGGGTAAGGTACACCTAATTCTTCATCCTCCCATTCTTTACGTCTTGGGGCTGATGAATAATTAAAATTTCTATATTGCCGTTCGCATGTAGCTCATTTTATAAAACGCCACGAGCAACTGGGGATGTTCAAAAAGATGCGCTCAGCAAAGCCGCAGGCACTTTGACGCGCGGAGCGTACTCATAGTACGTGAGCACGACAAAGGGCCGACCAGCCTGCGCCAAGGCTACGGCAGGCAGGGAACGCCGCTGGCTTG
>LXTH01000253.1 GCA_001643555.1 Nitrospirae bacterium SPGG5
GCGATTTCATCGCGGCGGCCGATCCAAATCTGTTCGACGCGGGCGGCAACACCGGTTCGATGGGAGTACCAGCCGCAACCACTCCCGCCATCAAAACATGGGCCGGTTCCGCCAACTTGGCTAACGCCACCTCTAACATTGAAGGAATACGGCGTTGCCTGCACTCGTATCGAGCAATACTTGTCCGTGTGGTGCCCAGCGCCGCCGCAAGCTCTTCCTGCGTCATCCCCAGCGCTTTTCTCGTGGTGACCAAATTTTCAGGCTTCATCAGGCCATTCCCCTTAATGTAACCAATGGTTACAAAATATGACAAGCAAAGTCAACCGAAACTTTAAATCATAGAAACTTCAATGAGTTAGAACAATCCGCTTGCTATCCACAAAGGCCGACTTTGAATCTCCGGCTACCCACCGGTATGGTGGGGCCACCTATGGCTTGCTTGCCGGCAACAATCTTTCGGCTCATCTGTACGGGAACGATCGGGGTTCTCTCCCTGTCCACTGTTCTTGCGGCAGAACACGATCCCATCGAACAGCTTGACCCAATCGTCATCACCGCCACGGCAAGCCCGACCACGCTCTCTCAAGCACCGGCAGCGGTCACGATCATCAGCCGTGAACAGATCGCCCAGCAACACGCCAACCGACTCAGCACCGTCTTGCAACAAATCCCCGGAGTCTTTGTGGATGAAATGGGAGGGCGAGGGGGACTGAGTTCGGTCTATCTGAGAGGGGGCGATCCGAATTTCACCATGATCATGATTGATGGTATTCCCATCAACGATCCGAGCAATCAACGCGGCGGATCGGTGAATCTCGCCACACTCACTCCAGAGCGCATTGAACGCATTGAAATCGTTCGAGGCCCGGTATCGGTCGTCTACGGGTCCGATGCCATGGCTGGAGCCATCAATATCATCACCCGGAAAGGCCAGACGAATCCTCACTATCAGGCAACCGTGGAGGGAGGCCAATTTGGATACGGACGAGGTGTGATCCAAGCCCGAGGGGCTATCGATGGTGTTCTGTATAGTGGTTCGTTTGCCTTCACCCGAAACGACGCGCAAGTGGAAGGAGACCAATTTCAAGGTATCACAACGGGAGGGAGCCTCGGTTGGTCTCAGGACCCGTCATTGAATGTCCAGGTCACCGGCCAATATTCCCAATCCGAGATTCGAGCGTTTCCCGAAGGCAGTGGCGGGTCCCGGCTATCTGTTCTGAGAACGACCGAACGACGCTCGGCGGATGAATTCCTTGTGGGTATCACGCTCAAACACCAATTGGCTCAAACCTGGCAACAACAACTCTCGGCCAATGTTTTTTATCGCCGAGAGGATATAAATAATCCCGGTGTCATGAATTCGAGCATGACGTTTATCAATCCACCGACGATATTCACCACKGATTTTTCTCGATACCGATTCCTYTGGACCTTGCACAAAACCCTCGCCACAGAGTGGAAACTTTCAGGCGGCATCCAACTCATTCATGAAGACGGCARCCGAGCCGGCACCCAACAACTYACGGCRCTWGGCTTTCCTGCCGATCAACGCAACGATTTTGAGAAAACRCGAACGACCCTGGCGGGATTCTTCGAGACCGTCTGGAGTCCCTTCTCGCACACCACTGTGACRTCGAGCCTTCGCCTTGAYGACCCTCAAGGCTTTTCCCCTGAAGTCACTCCTCGGGTGGCCRTCACCATTCAAGTGCTGCCGGMRACCTCKRTKCGGGGAAGTTACAGCGAAGGGTTTAAACTCCCCAGCTTCAATGCACTCAGTGATCCGCTGATAGGGAACCCGTCATTGGTACCAGAGACCAGCCGAGGAGGGGACCTGAATGTGCACCAGGAGTTGTTCCATAAAAAGATCGAACTCGATCTGACATATTTTTACAATCGCTTTTCGAATGTCATCGATCTTGATCCCGCCCTCGCCAGACAAAATATCTTTACTCTTGTGAACCTCAGTACGGTGGTCACCAACGGGGTCGAGCTTGAAGTCACCACGACTCCTTACCCCTGGCTCCAGGCGAAAGGATTTTTCACCTATCTGAACACCGAAATTCTTGGATCGGATGATTCCCTTCGGAATAGACCAAACACATCTGGCGGATTGATTGTCAGCATTCAGCCCATACCCCGGTTACACATTCGAAGTCAGGTGCGAGCCGTTGGCAAACGGTTCGACCTTCAAATTCCCACATCCCAGACCGTTGTCCCAAGCTTCTATCGTGTAGACCTTGCAGCGACTCTGCGCTTGGATGACTCGTGGAAAGTTTTTGCGGCCGGCGAAAACCTCACGAATGTGAGCTACGAAGAATTTCTTGGATTTGAGGCGCCCGGTGTGTGGTTTCGATTTGGGTTGGAGTGTCAGATCGGCGAGTAGGTTGTGGCAGGATGTTGAAAAAGTCCGCCAGCGGCGTTCTCGGCCCTTTGTCGTGCTCACGTACTCTCGTACGCTCCGCGCGCCAAAGCGCCTGCGGCCTTGCTGGACGGGCCTTTTTGAACATCCTGCATTGCCAGGGGTTATGACGATGACCGTCGTATTCCGAATCCTCTACTACGCTTCAACCAATTCCGGCAAAGGATCTCCAGCGGCACAAAGCTGATTGCGTCCACTTTGTTTCGCACGATATAACGCTTGATCCGCACGTTCGATCCAATTGGCCGACGTATCCCCCTTGAAATACTCAGCCAGCCCGATTGAGATGGTCACCGACAATTGTAAATCTTCATGCTCGATGAACGTCTGCCGAATTGCGGCCAAGAGTCGATCACCGAGCACACGCGCACCCTCAAGGTTTACACCCTGCACGACGACGACAAACTCCTCTCCTCCATACCGAGCCACAAAATCCATTTTTCTGGGAAACGTGAGCACCGTCCGTTTCGCAATTTCGCAAATCACCGTATCCCCTGCGCGATGGCCATAGGTGTCATTGACCTTTTTGAAATGATCGATATCCAGCATCATCAGGCAGGCCGGAGAATTCGACAGAATATTCAACGCACTCATTTGTTCCAAATGCTGATCCAACGCCGCACGATTGTACAACTGCGTAAGACCATCTAACGCCATCTGCTGGCGCGTCTGACCCAGTTCTTCTTCCACTTCCTTGAGCTTCTCACCCAGCCTCTCAACCCGACGACGTTCCTCCTGGTTCCGATCCTCCACCAGCTTGCTGAGATCCTCCGCCGCGGCTAAGACTTCCCGTTTCATATCCTCAGGGCTTTTGCTCACAACCGCGGTTTTGAGACGACCGATATGCGCCTGCATATGTCCATCCGTCTCTTGATCCTGAAGAAAGGCCTGACTCACCGTACTGGTGAACGTCCACACGACATCGCGCAAGGCATGAAACCCTTTCACGACATAATTTTTTTCACTCTGCCTATGGCGATTCACGAACTGATTCAGGCCACCCCAATTTCGGCGGCCATCAGGATAGTCTTCGCGAACATCCGGATCTTCTGAGGTCGTGGTTCCAAGGAGAACATGTCGGGCCCATCGTTCAAACTCTTTGGTAAAGGACTCAGCGTCGCCTTTATCAAGATCGAACGCATGCCGCCCCCATGTCCGAAGGATTTTGGCCACCGCTTCGGCTGCGGCGTCTTGCCCTTTTGATGAAGAAGGCCCTTGAGACGCCTCCTTCTTTTTCGAAGACGAGCTCTCCTTGGACGGTTGGTCATTGCGACTCGACCACATGTTAAACATCATTCAACTCTCTCGGGATGGGAGAAATTGTGTGTGTGTTTTGTTCATTTTCATACGTTTTTCACTCATTACCTGATTATGTTATCGGCGACAGGGCCGATTTCTTTATTGAGAGGCGAGCTGTTGAAAAAACACCAAGACGGACGGGACGGGACGGGACAAAACTCAATAGTCCCAATGTACTTCGCGAAGATTGAGCTGGCCTTCGGGTAAGGCATGGGTTCGATGATTCACCACTTTGATGTCAACGGCGTCTGACATGAGCTGAATACTTTCGCCAACCTTCGGACTTTTTCCTTGACCCACGCACAGGTCAGCCAGAGCCAATAAGCGATCGATGGTGGGATTCCCCGGTAAACCACGCGGGAGAAAGACCTCGAATTCCTCTAACCCAAACTTGGCCAACCCACGCGTATACAACCATTGACGACCATCGGACACATGTTCGTCCTGCTGCACATGGACATGATCTTCAATACGGAAAGAATCCAGGCGTCGGTCACTCCAATCGGATGGATTGAAATAGCGGCTAGCCGCCACATCATACGCCGTGCCCTCAGTCAACAACGTCAAGCCCCTCGCCAGCCGTGACACAAAGAGCACGACATCCTGCTTGGAACTCCCAACCGGTGACGTGGACACGATCTGCATGATCTGGGAATGCTCCCATCCCACCTGGCTTTTCCATCGCATGGCTTCCTCTGCTGAGCGAACATGACTCACTATCGCCTGCCAGTCCACATGCCGAGCTTCAAATGTTGCATTGGAGTCGTGTTCCGGAAAACGAATGGTGAGCGGCCCCCCATAGTGCTGGTTAAACCAGGCCGCTAAAAATCCYGCTGGCGGCGGATCGCCCCCTGAAAAGCCCACGACAACACTCGGGCGTTTTTTGGGAGTAGATTTTGTTTTGCGTTTGATTTTTTTCACAGAGACCTTCTTCGTTCTCTCACACCGCATCCATTCATAGCTGCGATGAGATAGGAGATCTTACGTAATTGAAACCATTCCTGAGGTCAAGTTGTGAGATTCAAAGGAGAAAAGGAAAAAGAATGTGCCGGCTTGATCTACCCACCGCATTCACCACTAGGACCTGGGAGAAACTACCTTGGACAATATCGCGCCAAGATTTGGGTCAGATTTGGACGGAACAATTGAGAAAAACCCGAGGCATAGCACAGCTATGTTGAGGGTTTTTCGATTGAGGCCCGTTCAAAGATGAGCCGAAGATTGGATGCGAGATGTCCAAGGTAGTCTCTCTCAGGTCCTAAGTATGTTGAGGAGGCCAATCGACCTCGGCCTGACAACCGCAGTAATAACAGGCGATGCGATACCGCCCTCTTCGTCGAGGATTGGGTAACGAGGTGAACACAATGGGAACCGAATCATGAGGACACACGGGTTGGAGATGAAGGAGGTGCTCATCGATAATAGCTTCGAGTTCTGCCGTCYCCCATGGCTGCCCGAGTTCTTCATGTCCTCGCACATGGTCTTCCCATCCACACAGRWGGCATTGCACATGATAGGTCTTGACCCGGTCTTGATGGTGAGAGAYCTCGACGCATTCAACCTGACCCGGGCAAGMAGGCGTSTCACARGCAATCGGTTCATGCTGAAGGGCTTGAATGAAAGACTCAGGAACAACCATCTCTGAMCTCCNTTNCRNCASCMKCCTMNCWANTCAATGGTTTGCGTCAGAGTATGAGGGACAAGCACAACAATAGCCAGACMCTCAAAACTCCGAATCGTACATGGAGCCTATCAGATTTTGGCAACACGGTGAAGCTACCCCGCCCAATGTTGTGGCYTCACTCCCGGAAGACTYCGAGATTCGTGGAGGATAGAGCGAGATACCGTTCTAGGATGGTGTTGAAAAACTCAAATTTCTTAAAAATACCTCGGAATACCACGAGGCAATACTCCCAACGACAATCCGCAAGGTAGTCAAAAAGTCCCATCCAGTCCTGAGCAGAGTCGAAAAAAAAAGGCCGGATTCGTAATGGGTCATGCGTAATGAGTAAGGGGAAAAGAAAGTAGAAGTCAAAACGACTCTTTCGCTTCATGTATCACGCTTCACGTCCCCAAAGAACGCCGCTGGCGGACTTTTTCAATA
>LXTH01000119.1 GCA_001643555.1 Nitrospirae bacterium SPGG5
GAATTAGACCAAGTGCCACGAATCTTTGTGCTGAATAAATGTGATCGGTTACAGCCCCATGAAGTGGAATCCCTGTGCCGCCGGAACCAGGCTGTGGGAGTGTCGGCCCTTCACAAAGAGACACTGCATACGATTCACTCGGCCATTGCCGAAGGGTTGGGATGGGTAGCAAAAGGCCAGATCCTGGATGCGGTCGATGGCGAAGCCGAAAGTCCGTTATCCTGTGCTTCTCAGACCCCAGTCTTTTGAGAAATAATCCTGAAATACACTGCCATGGAAGTGTGAACGTAGGTGCATCCTGATGCAAAAGCGCGGGCGCGTCGAATCATCTCGACCCTCAAGCGGACCATGTCCAAGGCGGTTGTTGAACTTCAACACCGAACACCATTCGAGTTGCTTGTCGCCACTATTTTGTCCGCTCAGTGTACGGATGAACGGGTCAATGGAGTAACGCCGACACTGTTTGAGAAATATCCAGGACCGCAACAGTTGTCCAAGGCTAAGCCTGCTGAGCTGGAAACGATTATTCGTTCGACGGGGTTTTTTCGAAATAAGGCCAAGAGCTTAATGCATTGTAGTCAAGCCTTGGTTCATCAATTCGATGGCAAGGTTCCAGACACGATGGAGGAGTTAACCTCATTGCCTGGCATTGGGAGAAAAACAGCGAATGTGATATTGGGCGCGTGCTTTCAGAAACCCGGTATTATTGTTGATACTCATGTGAAACGAGTGGCCAATCGGTTGCATCTCACGGCTTATGCTGATCCCRCAAAAATTGAATATGATCTTCAAGYCTTGCTTCCTCAAAAAGATTGGACCGGTGGTTCACAGCGGCTGTTGCTTCACGGTCGCTATGTGTGTGTGGCKCGCACGCCAAAGTGCGAGTCCTGTGTGATTTATTCAGYGTGCGAATGGAAGGGAAAGATCGYGCGATCATGATAAACAGCATGACAGGGTTTGGAAAACGTGAAGCCGCRGTTCAGGGCATGACCATTTCTGYGGAAATTCGATCGGTGAATCATCGATTCCGGGAAATTGTGATGCGTCTCCCCAAAGGAAAAGCGGAGCTGGAGGAAGAACTGAAAGCGGTGGTCGCCAAGCAGTGCAGTCGAGGGCGAATTGAGGTGTCTGTGGTGTGTGGCGGGGGGAAAGAAACCTCCAAAACCTTGAAGCTGGATCGTCACATGGCTCGGCAATATCATCAGGTCCTTCGAGAGATGCAGCGAGATCTCAAATTAGGTGGGAGTGTCGAKGTTTCCTTATTGGGATCATTTCGTGAGATTTTCWCTGTGGGGGAGCACATGGTTGACCCAAAAGCGGKGAACCGGGTCGTCAAACGCTTGGTRTCGGGAGCGGTGGACGATCTYGATCGTATGCGTCGGCGTGAAGGGAAAGCCTTACAGACGGATATGATGAAACGTRTTCAGGTGGTCCRACAGGTTCAGGGCCACATTCGTCGCCGGTTGCCGAAGGTGACCAAAGGCTACTATGATCGYATGAMGGTGCGCATCAAAGATGTCCTGGGCANATSGKRMGNGYKGWYSASCARSRRYKCMGASASSRANTAKCGNATGYYCGCCGATCGGTGTGACATCACAGAAGAACTCACTCGGCTTGATAGTCATGGCCAGCAATTTGATGCGATGGTGAAAAGCAAAGAGCCCGTTGGCCGGCAGTTAGACTTTTTGCTACAGGAAATGGGGCGAGAAGTGAACACCATTGGGTCGAAGGCCAACGATGCCGATATTTCCAAGTCTGTAGTCCAGCTCAAAGCGGAACTGGAAAAGATTCGTGAACAAGTGCAAAATGTGGAATAATATTTTCTCAATGACATGTCAGAGCCTCGGGTAAACGGAATGGCACGAACCGGTTTATTATTTGTGGTATCAGGACCTTCTGGTGTAGGAAAAAGCACCTTGTGCAAGACGATGATTGCTCAAGTTCCTCAGACGATACTCTCAGTATCCTATACCACAAGAAATCCTCGGCCAGGCGAACAAGATGGGGTGGATTATTGTTTTACTGATGAAGGCCAGTTTCGTGAGATGATTCAGCGTGATGAATTTGTGGAGTGGGCCGAAGTCTACGGGAATTTATATGGAACCCCACAGCGGCAGCTGGAGGAGGCGATGAATCAAGGGACTGACGTCTTGTTAGATATTGATGCCCAAGGTGCCCGTCAGATCATGAAGCGGTTTTCGGGTGCGGTCTATGTCTTTGTCACGCCCCCGTCCTTAGAGGTGTTGCGGACACGGTTAAATCGACGAGCGTCAGATTCACCTGATGAAATTCAGCTCCGTCTTCAACGCGCGAGTGATGAAATTGCCAATTTTCGTTCCTATCATTACTTGATTCGTAATGAGGAGTTACCGCAAGCCACCAAAGAACTCGAATCTATTCTCCTTGCAGAACGTGTCAAAACCGAGCGGCTGAATACACAATGGCTCAAGGAAAAGGGATTAATCGAAGAAAATGCGATTCAGGAAAATTCAACAATATTCTAAAGCAGCAAAAAGGAGTCTCCATTATGATTGATACGCTTCCGTTACTGCCTGATGACAACAGTGAACTATTTGATTCCCGCTACCGGGTGGTTCTTGTGGCGGCCCAGCGAGCCAAGCAAATCATGCGGAGTGGGAAACAGACCGAGACCAGCAAATATGCAAAAGAAACATCCATGGCCCTGGAAGAGGTGCTGCGTGGTGATGTGCCTTATTTTATTGGGGAAGATGCTCGAGAAGCGATCCGTGACGCCAAGCGCAGTGTCGGACCGGAGTTTGACCATTCCCTCTTGATCGAGAGCGATGAAAACGCCAAAGAAATTCAAAAACAATTGAGTGTGTATATTGACGATACCCCGAAAGCGGCCGAGCCAGCAGAAGCGACTGAAACGACTTCAGCCACTAAAGCCACTAAGTCAACCAAATAAGGTCATTCCACATTATCTCCATGGGAAAATGGGACAATAAGCGAATCGTTCTTGGGGTGACCGGGAGTATTGCCGCCTATAAGGCCGTGTCTCTTCTTCGCTCCCTTGTTGAGGAAGGGGCGAACGTTTCCGTGGTGATGACGTCATCCGCCACGCAGTTTGTGGCCCCACTCACATTTGAAGTGCTGTCGAAGCAGCCGGTGTATCAAGAGCTGTTTTCTGACCGAGCTCCCATGCCGCATCTCACCTTGACGGAATCCGCTGATCTGCTGCTTGTGGCCCCGGCCACAGCCAACACGCTGGCCAAGAGCGCGTTAGGTTTAGCCGATGATCTCTTGAGTACAATGATATTGGCCGCTCGATGTCCGATGGTCATGGCTCCAGCCATGGATGGGGACATGTGGGATCATCCTTCCGTGGTTGAACATACGCGTACTCTTCGTCAACGTGGGGTCACGGTTCTTGAACCCGAAGAAGGTAAGTTAGCCTCGGGGTTGATTGGAAAGGGGCGGCTGCCTTCAGAAGAGGCCATTCTGGCGGCTGTCGATGCCTGCTTGTGCCGACAACAGGATTGGGCTGGACAGCGCGTCTTGGTTTCTGCTGGACCGACCAGGGAATCCATTGACGCGGTCCGGTTTATGACGAATGCCTCCTCAGGAAAAATGGGATATGCCATTGGCGAAGCCGCGGCCCAACGGGGAGCCGAGGTGGTGCTTGTGAGTGGGCCGACATTCTTAACTCCTCCAGCGAACGTTGAAACGATTTCGGTGATTACCGCTGAGAATATGCAGCAGGTCCTTCAGGACCGATTTTCTTGGGCGACTGTGCTGATCATGACCGCGGCAATCGGAGATTTTCGACTACGCCAGATCACGACACAAAAGATCAAAAAGGACGAGTGGACTGGAGAGCCCCTTGAACTGGAACGAACCCCTGATATCCTCGCTGGATTATCACAACAGCGAACTCACCAAATTTTGGTTGGCTTTGCAGCGGAAACCGATCATCACATCGAAAATGGGAAAAAGAAACTTCAGCAAAAATCCCTCGACTTGATTGCGATCAATCACGTCAGTGGGCCGGATTGTGCCTTTGGAAACGACACCAATGAGCTGACGCTTTTGACCCGGACTGGAGAGGTGCAACACCTTGCCAGAATGGCCAAACCCCTCATCGCGCATCACTTCTTGGATGCGATTTTACCCCTCACCATCCAAGAAAAGACGCCTCATCGACGTACCCCGAACCTACGTAGTTTGTAGCGTCTCTCCTTACTGTTCACGTTTTACTCAGGATCCATTCAGAATGTCTTTCTATGGCAACGCACGTGGGCCGTTTGACTGGTCTGGGACAGGCGCTCCTAGGTTGAATAGAGCAGAAGGTCAATGGCGAGGAAAACCTAATGTGTGGTACACAGGTGAATGGTTGGAACATGATGTCGTCAGGAATACCCAAAAGAAAGGGCCTACTCGAAAAACCCGAGTAGGCCCTTTCACAAAAGGAGGATGCGCTAGAGGTTCACTAGTCTATGCAACCATGGTTCCGTCTTACAACGGATGACGTAGCTCTTTTGGGTGATAGCTCATTCCCGATGGGTAGGATTCAAAGTGATAATCCGAATTCTGGAAAGTCAAACGGTCTATGGCTTGCCTTGTGTCTTGGAAGAGGGCGAATCCTGGGTGTTGGAAAAAGGTGAGTGGTTGGTCGGTTCCTGAGGGGGATTCAATGTTTCTTGTATTTTTTTTAACAATTCAGCCAGTGGCAGCGTGATACGTGGATCTTTCGAGATTTTGTCATGGCAATTCATGCAGTTCTCCGTTTGAAGAAAGTGCGGGTTGATCAAAAGAGAAGCAAGAATAAGGCCAAGCGTAAAACAAAAAAACCTTTAGGAAGATTAGGCAGTTATGAAAACTGGGAAGTTTAAAGACCATGACGTTTGTAAATAGTTTTGTCAATAGGGTGAATACCTAGAAGGTGGTTTACCCATTGGTGTTAGGCCATGAAAGTTAATAAACGAACGTGTTGTCTCTGGCCTACATCTGATACAAACCCTAGTGAATTGGCAGAGAGGCTGGGATTCGAAGTCGCACGCGGTAAGATCCGCATGCTCTCGCTAAGGGGCCATGCCCCCTGGCGCCTCCGCTCCGCTACGGTCACCCCATGAAGGGGGCACACCCCCTTCAGAACCCCTAGTTCGAACCCCACCCGTACCATGGTGGGCCAATTCCACACTGGCAACTCACATTCTTTTGATGTTTTGATAGCAAWTGGCGGAGRGGGTGGGATTCGAACCCACGGTMCSGATAACCGTACTCTTGATTTCGAATCAAGCCCGTTCGACCACTCCGGCACCTCTCCGTTCTACTTTTTAGTTAAGCCCGTTCGACTGGTTAGTACATTCTATCGTAATACCGAACTCTGAGTTTTGCACAGCTCTTATCTGGCCCTGTGCGCCCGCAGTTCGATCTCGATCATCAGCCCGGGCAGGGCGAGGCCTTTGATCTCGAGCCAGGTTCCGGTCGGAAACCGCTTCGTGTAGATCGACCTGCGGTACCCAGAGACCTCGAGAAACTTCGCCATGTCGGTCGTAAAGACGTTCTCTACGATCACATCGTCGAAGGTATAGCCGTAGTGCTTCAACACCTTGTCCAGATCGGAGTAAGCGTTTTTCATCTGCTGCTCCAGGTCGCCGATGGCGGTCGGATTGCCCTCATCGTCCATACTCACCGCGCCCGAGATCTTGATGTCGCCACCGATCTTGATCGCATGCGTGTAGCCGTAAGCCTTTTCAACCTCCGGTCGCAACAGAAAATACTCTGGCATTGCCGGTGATTCTTGCGCTAGCGCGTTACTCCCATCGGAGTCCGGGCCGGAGCAGAGAT
>LXTH01000189.1 GCA_001643555.1 Nitrospirae bacterium SPGG5
GGCTAGAGAGTTTTCAAAGAAAGAGTTATCTCTATCAAAAACGTTCAGGGTGGTCAAAAAGGCCATCCAGCAAGGCCGCAGGCGCTCCCGGCCTTCGTAGCCACTTCGGCGGAGTAGGCTTGGCGCGCGGAGCGTAGGGGTTGAGTACGTGAGCACGACAAAGGGCCGAGAACGCAGCTGGTGACCTTTTTCACCACCCTGCTAGAGTGTATCAAGCTGCCCCTGGGCTCGGGCCAGATTCACGCGCGACGCATTGAAATTGAATAATCCTTCGATTAGATTGTCACGAGCTTGCGCCACCGAGGTCTGTGCAGTCGTGACTTCGATATTGGTCGCAACCCCAACGGCAAACCGTTGGCGGGCAAGATCAAGTTCCTTGAGTGACAGACGAAGACCTTCCTGAGCCACGGCGACCTGTTGTTGTGTGGATTCCAGGGTGAGCATCGCATCTCGCACTTCCAAGGCGACTTGGTAACGAATATCTCGGGTGCGAATGGCTTCTTGCCGAACCAGGCTCCGGCTTTCTGAAATGCGGCCCTCACGTTGTCCTCCGTCGAAAATCGGAATCGAAAACAGCAATTGCACGTTGTCCGTCGTCAACGCATCGGGAATTTGATTGCCAATCATGCCTACATCCCCGCTACCGATTAATGAGGGTACTCGCTCCATGGTCACCGAACTCAAGGAGAGTTCGGCTAATCGTTCGCGCTTCTTTTGCGCTTTGAATTCAACACGGTTTTCCATCGCGATCTGAAGCGCTTCTTCAACGGTTTGTTCGGGAACCTTGTGCAAGATGAGTTCGTCCGTGAGGACCAGCGACACGTTAAAGGACAAACCCATGGCACGAATAAGATTGAGCTTCGCGCGATCATGGTCGTTACGCGCGACTAACAAACGTTGTTTTTCATTTTCCAATTGGACTTTGGCTCGTATCACATCCAGGCTGGTCGCCATCCCCGCATATTTTCGTTCAACGGCCAATCGGAGGAGTTCATTGTTGAGCTTCACATCTGCCAAACGAGCCTTGCCCGCAGCTTGAGCCCGCAGGGTTTCCAAATATGCCAACCCTACGGTGGCCATCGTATCCATCCTGGTCGTGGCGGAATCGAGGGTTGACACCTCTACATTGGTACGAGCGGCACGCCATTTTTGGATGAGACTGAGGCTGAAGATGTTCTGGGTGAAGGATACGCGAGCTTCGTAAAAATCGCGTGGGCTTGAGACCCCAGCCCTGCCCGCAAAGGAGCCCAGAAAAAACCGTCGTCTGGCTGCACTGGCAGTAGCAGAAAGATTCGGGAGTAACGTGCCAAGTTGGGTAAAGGCTTGGTCTTTTGCCTGGGTGATGCGTTCCTTAAACAACTGGACCGTCGGGTTTTCATCGACCGCTGCTTTCATCGCGTCCTGCAGGCTTAAGCGGAGCTCAGAGGGAATCTTAATCGAAGGGGAATCATCTTGTGCCAAGGCAGGGCTTGAAATGCCTGACAGTAAAACAAGACTGCCTAAAAAAATGAACGTTCGGATGCATGGCTGGATGCGCCACGGCTTACTCGCATAGTGTAAATTCATCGAATCCATGATTAGGTTTCTCGCACTTCCTGTTGGGCAGCCTCATCAGGAGTCACCGTGCCTTGTCTTTTGAGTTTCCATTCCATGACCAAACTGAATAGCGCCGGAACCACCAGAAGGGTAAACACCGTGGATAGCATAAGCCCGCCCAACACCACACTCCCGATKCCTCGGTAGAGTTCCGATCCKGCSCCGGAGGATAACACTAATGGGAGGAGTCCAAATGTCGTAGTCAGCATGCTCATCATGATCGGACGTACCCGGGATCGMACSGATTCCGTAATGGCCTGACGCACTGACATGCCTCCYACCGTTTCGACTTCTCCTGACGTAAAGAGGTTTCGACGATTGGGATCCATGAAATTCAAKGCTTGATGCACCACCAGGATGGCATTGTTCACCACAACCCCAATCAAAATAATAAAGCCGAGCATCGTCAACACATCGAGTGGTTGAGGGGTGACGAAGAGGTTGACAAGATATAGGCCCAGGATTCCTCCAGCCGCGGCCAATGGCACACTGAAAATGATCACAAAGGGGTACACAAAACTTTCAAACAAGGCCGCCATGAGCAAATAGGTGATGAGCAAGGCCAAAAGAAAATTGTATTTGAGCGCGTCATACGTGTTGGTCAGCTCATCGGCAGCGCCGGATAATTGAATGTGATACAGCCGCCCCAGACTGCCGCCTTCTTTAAGGGGAAGCAGAACCTGTTGTTCGATCAAGTCCATGGCGGTTTCCAACGGCATTTGGCCAGAAGGAATAACCTGGATGGTAATGGCTCGCTCACGTTCTATGTGATTGATCTGTTCAGGTCCGGCCACCAATTTCACATTTGCAATATCGCCCACTGTTGTCAGTCTCCCACTTCGGGTATAGATCGGCAGGTTCGCCAGCTCTTGCGTCCGATCTGCATAGTGATCCACCCCTCGAATGGTCAGATCAATTTCATCTCCTTCAAACTGGTAATCACTCGCCTTGGTGCCATCGACTAAGGCATCAATAATAAAGCCCAATTCCTGATTGGTCATTTGTACATCGGCCGCACGGTGGCGTTTGAGGCTGATGCGGACTTCAGGGCTTCCTAGATCCAGGCTTGGCTTGGGACGAACTTGAGCACCAGGTAACACTTCCCGGACCTGCCCAAA
This sequence comes from Nitrospirae bacterium SPGG5, assembly GCA_001643555.1. The sequence goes on from LXTH01000189.1 coordinate 2,715, forward strand.
TATCTGTCTACCCAGAGCCACGAGTGTATCCAATTCTGGTCCGGTGATTTCGATATCGATATTCCGTCCTTCCCCAAGTCCGCGTTGAAACAGACTGCTTTGGGTGACAATGGCGATGACCCCAGGAATATCTGCCATGGCGCGCCGGAATACGGGTATCAAATCTCGGATTTGGGAATCGTCATTCGTGCGACCCCCCATAAAGACGGACCTGCCGCGTGCCACATAGAAAAAGTTTAGGATGCTTGGACCGTCCAAGGCCGCCTCCTCAGGACTGCCGGGTTGGGCATCCCAGTGTGGTGCGAGAACTCTTTCCATCGTCTCACCCATACGGATGAATTCCCCGATGTTGTAGCCTGGTGGAGGAAGCACAATGCCAATAATCAGATTACGGTTTCCTTCTGGCAGGTACTCGGCTTTAGGTAGGAGGAGCCACGTCATGCCAATTGCCAAGGTGGTTAACCCCAACACAATCCCAATCCGCCAAGGCACGCTGCCGGCCATCCAGTAAATGAAGTTTCCTAATCGGTCTGAACTCACACCCATCCGCTCAGCCATCCGGTGAACGCCATCAACCAACTCATGGGCTAAGATTTTCATCCGTGAGGTCGGGATCTCTGAACTCCGTTCAGGATGGTTCTTCGTTTTTAACAAACGTGCGGAAAGACAGGGGATCACGGTAATCGATACGATCAAGCTCAGGCCGACTCCGGCGCTGATGGCAATCGCGATATCCCGAAATAATTGCCCGGCTTGTTCTTCGATGAACACGATGGGCACAAACACCGCGATGGTCGTCAACGTACTCGCGAGCACCGCGCCCCAGACTTCGGTCGTGCCATCATAGGCGGCTTGAAACAGCGGCTTTCCCGCCTCTCGGTGACGGTAGATGTTTTCCAGCACCACGATGGAGTTATCGACGAGCATTCCTGCAGCAAAGGTCATCCCGGCGAGGCTGATGACATTGACGTTCCGATCCAACAACCACAAGGCAATGAACGTACCCATAATGCTGATCGGAATGGCCAGACCAATCACAAGAGTGGTGCTACCGGTTCGCAAAAAGAGAAACAGAATCGTAATGGCGAGAATGCTGCCGATGATGAGGTTTTGTTGGACCAATTTCAGTGAGCTGTAGACATAGTCCGTCTCATCATAGACTTGAAAGAGTTTGAACTCTCGCGCTTTAAGAAGGTCTTCGTTGAGGTCGTCAACCGCTTCTCTGAGTTGGGTCATCGTGTCCAATATATTCGCGCCGGTTTCACGAATGGCATTGACCGCAATGGAATTTCGTCCCATTTCCCGCACGACGTGCGCGGGATCTTTATACGCGATGCTGACCTGGGCTACATCGCGAACATATACCGGAGCGCCGTTGCGCCGGGCGATGATGACATTCGCTACGTCTTCGGGGCTTTGGTATTCCCCAACGGTTCGAACGACATACGAGCGTTTGCCTTCGTCGAAATCACCGGCACTGAAGTCACGATTCTCTTGATCCAGCGCTTGTGCGAGTTCACGGACGGTGAGAGATCGCATGGCTAACTTACCGGGATCAACCAGGACTCGAAGTTCCCGCTCTCGCCCTCCATACACGTTGGAAGCGGCCACCCCAGGAATCCGCTCGAATCGAGCCTTGATCACATCTTCCGCAAAGTCTCGCATGGTTTCGATATTGACTGGGTTACCTTCCAACGGCTCAAAGATAAACCACGCCATGGCATTTCCGCGCGTATCCGCGCTGCTAATGACGGGCTCATCAACTTCATCAGGGTATTCTTTGACTTGGTTTAAACGATTCGACACCCGAAGTAGTGCCGTATCGTTGTTTGTGCCTGCAGGAAAGCGAAGAACAATTTTGGCGGAATTGTACGAACTCTCTCCAAACATCTTTTCGAGACCCTCAACGCCTTTGAGCTGTTCTTCCTGTTCATCAACGATTTCACGCTCGACTTCATGCGGACTGGCCCCTTCCCATTGTGTTTCTATCGTGATCTCAGGTTTGGACACATCAGGGGTCAGCTGGATGGGGAGTTTGGTCAGAGACACCACGCCGAACAAAACAAGGAGAATCACCCCGACCGTCGTGGTCACTGGATATCGGATGGCAGATTGAATAATGCTCATGGAGTCGTTTGCGGTGACTCAAGTATCCGAACAAGTTGTCCTGGAAATAGACGCTCGTTGCCTTCCACCACAACGGTCATCCCTTCCTGTACGTCGCCAGTCACTTCGACGAGTTCATCTAAATGCACGACTGACTTCACGGGTACTTGCCCGACCCTGCCTTCATGAACCAGAAAGACGAATTCCCGCTCTCCGCGAAGAACGAGCGCGTCTTTGGGAATCACCACTCCCTCATGGGGCCGGCCAACCTGAAGGGTGACGCGTGACACCATGCCGCTTTTAATGATGAGGTGAGGATTGGGAATATCGATTTTGACCGGAAAGGTCCTCGCCACTCGATCGGCTTGTGCTACTAACGAAAAGACCTGGCCTTGGGCTGGAAAATCCGGCAACCCATCGAATGAAACCTGCACTGGATCTCCAATTTGAATGCCCTGCACGTAGCGTTCCGGGAGCGGCACCTTGACTTGCACATGAGACAAATCAACTAATTCAAGGATTGGTCCACCCTCTTCCACCCATTGGCCAATCTCAGTAAATTCTTGTGTGATCCAGCCATCAAACGGCGCGACAATTTGAGATTTCCTTCGCTGATCTTTCACGCGTCGAATCTCGGCACCTAATTGAAAGAGCCGTTCACGTAATGCGCCTTCTTCGGTTTGGGCATCGTCAAATTCCTTTTGGGTGACGAGTTCTTTGTCAAAGAGGACCCGCACCCGCCCAAGATCTTGTTTAGCTTGACGATAGCGAGTTCGCGCTTCTCGATGCGAAGCCAAAGCCGAATCCATTTGAATGTTCAAAGTCTCGGTGCGCAATCGTGCTAAGAGTTGGCCTTTTGTGACCTCCATGCCTTCTGCCACGGGAAACACCTGGACAAGCCCTTTGATTTCACTGGCGACGATGCTACGTTTCCATGGCTCAACCGT
>LXTH01000166.1 GCA_001643555.1 Nitrospirae bacterium SPGG5
ATGATTCCTTGTCAATTCGGCGTGAAGCCGTGCAACAAGGCATTCCCTACTTTACCACGATCCAAGGTATTCGAGCGGCTGTCACCGCCATCGAAGCCATGTCGAAAAGCCCTTTGACCGTACAATCGCTTCAAGAATACCATCCCACCTAGGCATTCTAGTTTTCTCATTTCGACCAACAGAAGAAATCTATCCATCGATTGTGGGAGATTTCTCCTCTTGGTCGAAGGGACCAACGCTTTAGTTTTGTGCCCAACTGCTGTTTCTAGGTTGGGGGTATTGAATTATTACTAATTTCTATATTGTCGTTTGCATGTGACCGTTCAATGAAACCTCAAGAGCAACAGGGGATGTTCAAAAAGGTGCGCTCAGCAAGGCCGCAGGCGCTTTGGCGCGCGGAGCGTACTCATAGTACGTGAGCACGACAAAGGGCCGAGAACGCCGCTGACGCCCTTTTTCAACATTCCCGGGAGTCAGGAGGAAGAACGACTACTCCTGGGAGGTTCGGCAAAGAGAAAATCGAGCGTTTTTCCAAAGGGTGGTTTTAACGGAATCAGTTGAGACTTGTTGCAGGCGGGACACTGACGATTTGTTAAGGAATGACCGGATAAAGTCTTTCGGAAAGACTTCATTTTGAACACAACGTTCCGGAATAACCCGCGTTGAGGCAGACCAACGAAACCGCAACTCGGACACACACACCGGGATTCTTGGGTCCACTCCATATGTCACCGATTCATCATGATGTGAGAGGCCGTAGGGTCACTTCCCTCTGACACCTTCCACTAGGATTCAGACACGGGAAGTTGGGTCTGTTGAATATTTCAGGTTCATGACCCATAGATGCTCCAGGTGAGCCTGCTTGAATCAGTGGGAGGGAATGTTCAAAAAAGCATGCCCTGAGTCTTTCCGAAGGGTCTATCCAGCAAAGCCGCAGCCCTTTTGACGCGCGGAGCGTACTCATAGTACGTGAGCACGGCAAAAGGGCGAGAACGCCGCTGGCGGCTTTTTTCAACATTCCCTTAATGATGTTCGTTTCATGGTCAACGGAAATGTTACACAGAAGTTTTTTTCTTGAGACGCTGTTCCCAGGATTTCAACTGTCGAGCCACTTGTTTTCGAGCGGTTCCGCCAATTTGTGCTTTTCGATCAACGGCCCCCTCAACCGTCAAAAATGTCAAGGCCTTCTTCGTAAAGCGAGGAGAAATAACCTGAAGATCCTCAAGAGAAAGGTCCCCAAGTTCTCGCTTATTTKTAATGCAGGTTTGCACMAGYCGYCCSACAATGCTRTGCGCTTCTCGAAARGGCACGCCTTGTTGAGCYAAATAGTCGGCTAATTCCGTGGCCARYAGGAAGCCCGAYYCTRYCGCCTTCTTCACCACRTCCTGRCGCACACGAATTCGTTGAATCAACTCCGCGTAAATCGTGAGCGAATCTACCACAGTTTGGAGGGCATCAAAAAGRGGTTCTTTGTCCTCTTGGAGATCGCGATTATAACTCAAAGGCAATCCCTTGAGAGTCGTCAGGAGCGTGATGAGCTGACCGTACACTCTCCCGGTTTTGCCGCGGATGAGCTCAGGCACGTCCGGGTTTTTCTTTTGTGGCATCATGCTGCTACCGGTACAAAATGCGTCCGGCAATTCCACAAAGGAAAATTCTTGAGACGACCACAAGATAAGTTCTTCACTGAGGCGAGAAAGATGCATCATAATCAAGGAGAGGACGCTCAGAGTCTCAGCCACATAGTCGCGGTCGGAAACCGCATCGAGGCTGTTCTGACTCAATGCGGGAAAGTCCAACAGTTTGGCGGTGAACGTTCGATCAATCGGATAATTTGTCCCAGCAAGAGCCCCGGAACCTAATGGCATGACATTCACACGACGCAAGGCATCGCTAACCCGGGTCTTATCTCGTTCAAGCATTTCCACATAGGCTAGGAAATGATGAGCCAAGGACACTGGTTGGGCACGTTGGAGATGGGTATAGCCAGGAATGATGACGTTGATATGCTGATTGGCCTGTTGAACAAATGCCGATTGCACGGCCTGTAAATGGCCTTGCAGCACTTGAAGCTGATCCCGCAAATACAAACGCAAATCGAGGGTGACTTGGTCGTTCCGACTGCGTCCTGTGTGGAGCTTTCCGCCTAATGGCCCAATAAGTTCCGTTAAACGTCGCTCCACTGCCATATGAATATCTTCATCGCTGTCGGCAAAGGAAAAGCGATCTTCTCGTAATTCGGTTCGAACGCGGGTCAGGCCACGAGTCAATTTTTGACATTCAATACGAGACAGAACTTTGGCCTTCTCAAGAGTCTGACAGTGAGCAATACTCCCTTGAATGTCGTATTCAAAGAGTTTTTTGTCCACAGGCAGAGAAGTGGTAAACCGCTCAACGAGCGCATTGGTGGCCTCGGTGAATCGGCCTCCCCATGCTTTGGATGCCGTTGCCTTTGGTGTGCTGGGTGACAGCGAGGAAGACTTTTTCCGTGAGATCCGTTTGCCCTTGGAAGAAGTTGACGCTTTCGTTTGAGGCATCTGATTGGGTGATTTCATTTTTGCCGCGAGACCTTCTTTTTACCCGAGGCTGGTGAGCGAACCGTGCGTCGTGTCTTGCCGGTGGCTAATCGCAGGGCATTGAGACGGATAAACCCATTCGCATCGCGTTGATCAAACCCTTTATCTTCCTCAAAGGTCGCGAGATCTTCCCGGTACAAAGAGAGAGGCGACTGACGTCCGGTAAGCATGCAATTGCCTTTATATAACTTCAGGCGGACCGTGCCGCTCACTTGTCGTTGGGCCTCATCCATGGCCTTTTGCAACATCACGCGTTCCGGAGCAAACCAGTATCCGTAGTAGACCAGTTCTGCATACCGTGAGATGAGRCTATCTCGYACATGCAGCACYTCCCGGTCCATCGTYAARGAYTCAAYGCCTCGATGGGCTACATGAAGGATGGTGCCGCCCGGCGTTTCGTACACGCCGCGTGACTTGATCCCYACATACCGATTTTCCACTAAATCGACACGGCCRATRCCGTGCTTTCCCCCGAGTTGATTRAGATGAGCCAACAAAGTGGCYGGSGACATCCGCTTGCCATTCACKGCGACTGGGTCGCCTCGTTCATASGTRATTTCGATGGTCTGCGGTKTATTYGGCGCGTGCTCTGGSGAGACCGTCATYTGAAACATRGATTCAGGTGGCGCTTTCCARGGGTCCTCTAAAATRCCCCCCTCGTARCTTATATGAAATAGATTGAGGTCCATGCTGTAGGGTTTCGCTTTGGTGGCCGTGACCGGGATATGGTGTTGTCTRGCATACCGAATCAGATCCTSCCGTGAACGGAACGACCAKTCTCGCCACGGGGCAATGATTTTTATAGTGGGATCGACAGTCACATAGGTCAATTCGAACCGAACCTGATCATTTCCTTTGCCCGTCGCACCGTGGCTTACCGCCTGCGCGCCTTCTTGTTTGGCAATTTCCATTTGCCGTCGTGCAATGAGCGGCCGAGCAATGGATGTGCCCAACAAATAGTATCCCTCGTAGACAGCATTCGCACGAAGCATGGGGAACACGTAATCTTTGACAAAGGTCTCTCGAAGGTCTTCAACAAAGACTTTCGTAGCCCCTACCGTGATCGCTTTCTCTTTGATGGCCTTGAGATCCTCCCCTTGTCCAAGGTCCGCACAAAAGGCGATGACCTGACACTGATACTCCTCGCGAAGCCACTGCAGAATGACCGAGGTATCCAGACCCCCGGAGTAGGCGAGGACCACTTTTTTAATAGGGTTGCCCTCAGATGCGGACGAAGGCTTCTTTTTTGAGCCTGATTTCTGACGAGCACTCATGACCAGGGTCTTCCCAACCATTCCGTGAGAATGGCTTTTTGAACGTGAAGCCGGTTTTCTGCTTGATCCAAGACGGCAGATTGTGGGCCATCCAGCACGGATGCGGTGATTTCTTCCCCACGATGAGCCGGTAAGCAGTGCAAGACCATGGCATCAGGCTTCGCCACGGCCATCAGGGATTCATTGAGTTGGTATGGGGCTAACGCGGTTAGACGCTGAGCCTGCTCTTCTTCCTGGCCCATGCTGGTCCAGACATCGGTATAGAGAACGTCCGCATTGCGAGCAGCTTCAACAGGGTCCGACATAATGTCAATAGTCGCTCCGGTTTGCGCGGCTTCTTTTCGACTCGATTCAATGATCGTGGGGTCGGGTGCATAATTAGGCGGGCAGCCAATGGCCACATGCATGCCGACTTTCGCGCCGGCCTCGATGAGGGAATTGGCGATATTGTTTCCATCACCCAGATAGGCCAGCTTCAGGCCCTTCAAGGAGCCCTTGTGTTCAAGGACCGTCAAGATGTCAGCAAGGGCTTGGCACGGATGGCTAAGATCTGTCAGGCCATTAATCACGGGAATCGTGGCATGTCGCGCCCATGCTTCCAACGTCGATTGTTCAAACGTTCGAACAACCAGACCGTCGAGATATCGAGAGAGCACCAAGGCGGTATCCGCCAGACTTTCGCCTCGGCTCAATTGAATATTTTCAGATGAAAGAAATAAGGCTTGCCCGCCTAATTGGTTCATCCCGGCTTCAAATGATACCCGCGTTCTCGTCGAAGGCTTTTCAAAAATCAGCCCAAGCGTCAACCCGGACAGCCATTGCGACGCTCGCCCTGGACGTGGAGCCGCCTTCAATTCACGAGCGATTTGGAGAAGTCGCAAGACATGATGACGGGGAACGGTTTCAAGCGTGAGCAAATCTTTCCCCAGCCCTCCGGAGGATGAGTCGGACGGGGAGGGGAGATGAGTCTTTGGAATCGATTGGCCGAGAATAGTCATGGTGATTTGGGAACCGTTATGCGTGAAGCGTAAGGCGTTATGCGAAAGACTACAGTACTGCTTTTACTCATTACGCATCACGCTTTACGGATCACGGGTTTTAGAGTCGTTTAATAAGGACGTCAGAGAGGACCTTTAACAGTTGATCAATTTCTTTTTGAGTCACGATGAGAGGGGGTATCAAACGCAAGACGCGGTCCATCGTGCAATTGATGAGCACCCTTCTGGCCAAACAATCTTGCACCACGGGTTTTCCTTCAACGGACAGTTCGATTCCCTGTAACAAGCCAACCCCTCGAATATCTTTAATAAGCGGGATCCGGGCTTGCAACTCTTGAAGCCCTTTTTTCAAGTACGATCCCACGGTGCGAATTTTTTCCAAAAGCTGACTGTCCAGCAACACGCGAAGCACTGCGAGACTGGCTGCGCAGGCCAGAGGATTCCCGCCAAATGTTGAGCCATGGGAGCCTGGTCCAAAGGCTTGCGCGACGTTATCCACGGCAATGCACGCGCCAATGGGTACGCCCCCACCCAGTCCCTTGGCTAGTGTCATGACGTCTGGCTGAATCCCATACTGTTCGTAGGCAAACATGGTCCCGGTTCGTCCGATCCCTGTTTGAATCTCATCGAACATCAGAAGGATTTGGCGTTCCGTGCAGAGAGTTCGCAATTCTTGCATGAACGTCTGGTCCGCCATCACCACACCGCCTTCTCCTTGGATGGGTTCGACTAGCACCGCGGCAGTACGGTCGGTGATGTGGCTTTTGACCGATTCGATATCATTCAAGGTGGCGTAGGTGAACCCAGCCAGTAAGGGCGCAAAGCCTTGATGGACTTTGGTCTGGCCGGTGGCAGTGAGGGTGGCCAGGGTTCGT
>LXTH01000199.1 GCA_001643555.1 Nitrospirae bacterium SPGG5
GACAAGCGTAGCACCGTTCAACAGAGCGCCCCAGATTTCAAATGTCGCCGCATCGAACGAAGCGTTGGATGCCTGGGCCACACGATCATCGGGCTGCAACTGCACGGCAATAACGTCATGAATGTCTTTTTCCGGGATGTAGAGGTGAAAGAGCTCGGGTCCTGATGCGCGGGCAGGTGTGTGTGGGGCGGCCTACAACGTCGGCCAGAGCGATTCCCAGATTTTGAATTCGTTGTGGAAGCCGGACTGCTCGGCTTTCGTGTAGGTTCGGCCCGAGGCCACATCCAGGATTTCCTGAAAAATCCTGTTTCCCACCTGCTCAATGGTCTCATCCCCATCCAGAATCGTGCCGGCATTGATGTCCATATCGCCGTTTACCTGGGCCAGGGGGGAGTTCGAGGCAATCTTGATGACCGGCCCCAGCGCGCAGCCGATGCCGGTGCCGCGTCCGGTGGTAAAGAGGGCGACCTGGGCCCCGCCCAGGAACAGAGCCGGGGTCGATATCTGGTCATAGCCCGGCGAGTATTGCACGTAGAGCCCCTTCCGGTCTCCCAGCAGCTCCCCGTATTCCACAAGGTCTTCGACAACCGATGTTCCCGCCTTGGCCTTGACTCCGGCGGACTTCAGAAAAATGTTGTAAAGTCCTCCCTTGATGTTTCCAAAAACGGAGGAGATATGGTTGAAGTTCCAATAAAAATGCACATTCAAAATTTGGCTCGAACCGCCAGTCAGGCAGCCAGGCCATTGGCGCTCCTGTCAAGCCGTCAACGGACATTGGCTTTGGAGGCGATGGCCGACCAGCTGGAGCAACGCGTCGATGAGGTTCTGGCGGCGAATAAACAAGATCTTGATGCCATCCCAAAAGATATTGGAACGGATGTCTATCGTAAACTTCGTGCTCGAGTCACGGTGGTTAACGATGATGTGCTTCAGATGGTGGAGACGATTCGCCGTATCAGTGCCGAGCCTGATCCTATTGGACAGGAAACCCAAGGGTGGATGTCGGTTGATGGTTTGCAGGTAAGCCGCATTCGGGTGCCTATTGGCGTGATCGGGATCATATCGGAATTTGGGCCTGAGGTGTCGGTCGAGTCTATGGCGATGTGTCTGCGTTCCGGCAATGTGTGTATCCTTCGAGGGGGCAAAGAATGGTTTTTAACGAATTCTGCTGTGATGACCGTGCTTCGGGAAGCCGCTGAGGGGCAGGAGATCCCAGTTGGAGCGATGACCTTTATTGACCGGCCGGAAAAGGAGGGGGTATTGGAAATGACCCGCCTCACCAAGTTCATCAATGGGGTGATCCCCCGTGGCAATGCCGGGTTGCGAAAGGCGATCATGGAGCAATCTCGGGTCCCTGTCCTTGGGTATGATGGTGGACTCTGTCATGTCTTTATTGATCGGGAGGCTGAGCTGCCGTTGTCGCAAGGAGTCGTAGTCAACTCTAAAATCCAAGATCCGTTGGCATCGAATGCGGCCGATACCCTCTTGGTTCATCAAGGCATTTCTCGACAGTTTTTGCCTGGGATTCTTCGGCGTTTGCTCAGTGAATTTAAGATTGATCTGATTGGGTGTCCGAAAACCGTTTCGTTATTGGGGTTCATGGAGATGACAGGACATAAAGCCATTGAAAAAGCGAAAGAAGAAGATTGGGGACAAAAGGTTCAATCGTTGAGGTTGGCGATCAAGGTCGTTGACAGTTTGGATGAAGCGATTGAACATATCAACGCATATGGTCCTGGGCATACGGATACCATTGTGACCCGTGATTACGATACTGCCATGCGGTTTGTTCGTGAAGTTGATTCCAGTGCGGTGTTGGTCAATGCCTCGACACGGGTGCATGCCGGTTCTGAACTGGGTTTGGGGTCTGAAATTGGGATGAATACTACACATTTGCACATTCGAGGTCCCTTGACGCTGCAGTCTCTGACCGTGGAAAAGATGGTGGGGTTTGGAACCGGCCAACTCCGGCACCCCCATCCTGTACCGCGAGAATATGAAGATGCCATGATGCTTTCCGCCAAGTTTTAACAGCCTGTCTCCGTGATGTGTGAAGCGTGATGCGTGAAGTGTTGGGGAAAAGAGGAATGCTCTGGTTCCTCCACGCATTACGCATCACGCATTACGCTTCACGTCCATAAGAACGCCGCTGTCGAACTCCTCGGTCAACATGCCCTTGTGAAAGGCCTTTCACTGTGTCGGTCGAAGCACGTCTTGTACAGCATTTAGCCACGTGGGGCCTTCGTGAATTCGTTCATGAACGGGACTACGACGTGTGGCAACGGGAATCGCTTTCTTCGCAGGTCTTGCACCAGCTTCATGAGTTGGCGGAAAAACGTCAGGGTGGTGCGGATGCCGCATCCGATCAAGAATTTTATGAYCTGGCATCCTCTKYAACCGTTTTGCCGGTCGTGTATAGCCAGCGCTTTGGCTACTATCGAGCCGTCGGAATAGCCCTCAGCCATTGCCTTGAACCGGGGAAATCGGTTTTGGATTTYGGRTGTGGAGTTGGTATTCTCACCACCTGGTATGCGTCCATGTTTCCCGACTGTGTGTTCACTGGCGTGGATCGTTCGCCTCAATCGATTGCGGTGGCCCGGCAACACGCCGAAGTCTTACAGTTGGACAATGTCTCGTTTCAATTTTGCGTGGTTCCTGAGGACAATTTGTCAGGAATGTTTGATATGATTATTTCCACGCAAGCCCTGTTTCAATCGGAAACTGACCCTGGATTGCCTAGCCGGTCCTGGGAAGGTTTTGATCGAGGGGATGATCCTCAACGGCAAACGGCGTATGAGATTCGAACCGGTATTGGCGAGCGGTTAGATTGGTTGTTGGTGAGGTTGAATCCACTGGGCTGCATGTTGGCTTTTGAAAAGACTCGTCATCTTGGGCGTCGGGTGCTCTTTCAGCGGGCGTTAGCCGCGCGTGGGTTGCGTTGCAAGAAGGATCCTGTGTTTCTCCGCTATTCCTCGGTCGATGAACACATCCTGGACGGCCCGTTGTATTCTCTGACGTTGGAGGCTACACCCTTCACTTTTGAGGAGGCACCTATCATTGAGCCCCAGAATCATGTGTATCGATGTCAGGGGAGAAATGCTGATTGGGTCTGGTCTAAGTTTGCTGAGGTGGGAACTCTTGATCAGCCAGTGCCTGTACAATTTGGCGCGCAAGAGATTCAATGGCAATTGTGTCGGACGGTGGCCGGGCTGTTGTGCGGACGGGTGTTCATCCCTGGGGTATTTACAGGAGTGCTTGTGGGCATGAATGACGATGACGAATTATTGAAGAAAATTGTTGGCGAGCTTCTTCATCCAAGCAATCCTGAGAAGACTTTTCAGGAAGTGCTGCACGGTATTTGGTCAACGGAAGAGGCATCGGAAACATCAGGTGCGCCATTATATGAGAATCATTCCTTCAGCGCTCAGGATATTTGGCAACGGCTTTCGGGTCGCGTGATTCTTCGGGAAATCACTCGGACCAATTCCGATGGCCAACAATATCATGTGGAACTGGGGCGCTGCGTCAGTCAATTGGTGTATGTGTATTGGGCCAATACCCTTGATCAACGGCAACTTGTGGTGATGGAGTCAGAGCGGGAGGCTGTATTGGATGAATATTTTTCTGGGTCAGGCGACGATGGCTGATTCCATGTTTCAGAACGCCGTTTGGTACGGGTAGGGAACGTTAATYCGSCATCATTGATGCCACMTATTTACTGTTCGGATGCAAAAAATGGAGAATAACACCTGAAATGTGACCGTCCGGATTGGGTCATCAGCGGCCCTTCAACATCGAGCGGCCGCTAAGGAGCGTGAACCGGCCGCTCGATGTTGAATTTTCGATAGCAAGATTCTGAATGTCCGCTTTCATCGAAAGCGGTCGTTCAGACCACCCGATATTGATGAGTTTGAGGGGCCGCTTACGGCCAGAAGCGGACATCCTCATTGATCAGAATCGACGATTTCTGCAGGTCTTAATCTTTGAGTTCGACGAGAATGACTTCGCCGGGTTCGTCACCCAAGTTCTCGGGCAAATGCTCGTCTGCATCGGTCCAAACGGCGGCACCGATCTCTGTCGTTTCTTCATTGATAGAGCCATCAGGCAACGTCATGCGCCAGGTGCTTTCGGTCAGCGTAATAGACACATGCGGGCCGTGCGTATGCATTACCGACTTTTCGCCCGGGCCGTATTTGATTCGTATAACACGAACTCTGTCGTTCTCAAATTCGACAGCGTAATGCTCCGGATCGGCTATTACCGCATCTTCCGAATTCGTCGTCGAAAGGGATGTTGCTGCGACCCCCGCCAATGGGATCTCTGAGTTCCAGATGTCGATTGCAATCTTCCACTGTCCGTCTTGCTTCTTCCATAGATGAAAGTCACGGATTTTATCCTCGATTGGCTGACCGTCGGGGCCGTCAACAGTGACGACCGCATCCGCCAGCGTGTAACCCATGTCCCCGCTCGCCGCGATGTCGACATTCATGTTAGAGAAACTGACACTGGCACCAGGTGCCTCCGCGAATGAGGCAATAAATTCGTGGGCGCCGTCGCGACCGGTTATTGCCGCTTCATTTGGTGGAAGGATTAGTCCGTTGGTCGTATAAGAACTAGCGAAACCTTCAGCATCCATCCCTTCGCCCGCTTCGTGGTAAGCATCGGCAGCGGCGCGAAGCGCAGTCCGCTCGGCTTCGACATCGACGCTAGATTGAGTACACGCGCAAAGCAACATACTGGAAAAAGTGAGGCAGACAGCCGTTGTGTATTTCATGATTAACCCCCCAAGATGTGATCTTGTCTGATCACAATGTTGTTCTTGTGTATAGGAATGTACTGCTAACAAGCGTAGCTCAATTTCCTAGGATTTCCATGGCAGCTTCTGGGTGGAAAGCGGTCATTCGTCAGGCCGATTTCTGACACCCAACCGCTAATGTCCGCTTTTCTCCAAAGCGGACGTTGATATGACCAATATTCGAGTGATTCTAGGGTCCGCTAATGACCACGAGCGGCCGTCGCAGCCTCAGAATATTCGTGACGGCCAAGCCAAACAGTTGRATTGCCTGGCGGATYSACCAGGTCGCGTAGGTCGAGAACTTGTAACCGCGTCGGTACTCGAATTTATCGACGGCTTTCATCAAGCCGATGTTGCCTTCCTGAATCAAGTCAAGGAAATGCTGGCCGCGGTTCGTGTACTTCTTTGCAATCGAGATAACGAGTCGAAGGTTTGCTTCGACCATCTGCTTTTTCGCCCGGCGAGCCTTGGCTTCGTCGATCGACATTTGCCGGTTGATCTCCTTGATCTCGGCGATCTTGAGGTTTGTCAGCGTCTCGACAGCGCGTAACTTGCGTTGTGCCCGCAACACGTTATTTTTGAGTTTAGCCAGAGTCGACGAATATTTGCGTTTCGCACGAATATGTTTTTCGATCCACTCGAGATCGGTTTCGCTCTTCGGGAAGCTCACCAGAAAATCTTTCTTCGGCATACCGGCATCGCGAACACAAATTTGCATGACCTGCCGTTCCTGCGTGCGAACGACCGAGACCGAGCCACGCAGGTTGCGAACCAGGGTGTGAAACATTTTGGGCGCGAGCTTCAGCTCCATGAGCAGATCGGCGAGGTAGGCCCGGGTTTTAACCGTTCTCTCATCGGCGCTGCCGTGCGTCTCGAGCAATGTC
>LXTH01000087.1 GCA_001643555.1 Nitrospirae bacterium SPGG5
GGGTGTCGTCCTCCTAAACGACGACGAGTGTAATCATGGCCTGCCTGGATGAGGCCGCTTTACTATTGATGGCATAAGGATAGCCTGGGTTTTGGTGAAAGGAACGGGACGTGGCGAACTATACTGGACCGGTGTGTAGGATTTGTCGGCGAGAGGGGGTGAAACTCTTTCTCAAAGGAACACGGTGTATGACAGACAAATGCGCGATTGAGCGACGGAGTTATCCACCGGGGCAACACGGACAAGGCCGATCACGAGCGACAGACTATAGTGCGCAGCTTCGTGAAAAGCAAAAATTACGGCGCATGTATGGTGTGCTAGAACGCCAGTTTCGATTGACGTTTAAACGGGCCGAACGCCAAAGTGGGGTGACCGGGGAAAACTTGCTGCGCTTATTGGAGCAACGTTTGGATAATGTGGTCTATCGTATCGGGTTTGCCCTCTCTCGAAAACAGGCTCGCCAATTAGTGAATCATGGGCATATCCTGCTCAATGGGAAAAAAGCCGACATCGCATCCATCACAACTTCCGTGGGTGATGTGATCACCGTGAAACAGAAGAGTCATGAACTGTTGGCTATAACCAGTGCGTTGGAAGTGGCGGAAGGACGAGGGGCTCCTGGTTGGATTGATGTAGACCGCGAGGCATTTCGTGGGTCTATCAATGCCCTGCCAGTGAAGGATGATATTGGCGCACCCGTGAATGAACAGGTGATTGTTGAGTTGTACTCTCGATAATGGGAATGTTGAAAAAGGGCACCAGCTGCGTTCTCGGCCCTTTGTCGTGCTCACGTACTGCCGTGTACGCTCCGCGCGCCAAATGGCCTGCGGCCTTGCTGGACGCACCTTTTTGAACATTCCAAAAACAGAACCATTTTTTCAAGCATAAGCAAGTTCATGAATGTTTTCGACATAGACAGATGAGGCGAAGGGGGACGTAATGAGCAAAGGGATGAAGGATTTTCAGCTGCCGATGCGGCTGGAGTTAGAAAAAGACACGGCCTCTGCCACCTATGGGAAGTTCACGGCTGAGCCTTTTGAACGAGGGTTTGGGACGACCATTGGGAATTCCCTGCGGCGGGTATTATTGTCTTCACTCCCTGGTGCCGCCGTGACATCAGTGAAGATTGAAGGCGCCTATCATGAGTTTTCTACGCTTCCAGGTGTGACGGAAGACGTGACGATCATCATTCTCAATATCAAGAATCTTCGACTGAAATTGCATACCGATAAGGCCAAGGCCATACGGTTAAAGAAAAAGGGATCGGGTGATGCGAAGGCCTCTGACATTGAACATGACGCTGATATCACGATTCTCAATCCTGACCTAAAAATTGCTACACTCGATAAGGATGGCAGCATCGATATCGAGATGATTGTCAAACCAGGAAAAGGCTACGTGCCGGCAGAACGCAACAAAGAAGAAGGACTTCCCATTGGAGTCGTTCCGGTGGATTCGATTTTTTCCCCGATCAAGCGTGTCAATTTCAATGTGGAAAATGCACGGGTGGGGCGGATGACGGATTACGATCGGTTGAATCTTGAAATTTGGACTGATGGAAGTCTGACCCCCCAAGAGGCCATCTCCTCTGCTGCGGGGATTCTGCGTGAGCACTTGGCCATTTGTATTCCGAGCGAAGAGATGCGAGAAGTCGAACCCGATTCCTCGCAATCCGAGGTGCAGGCTGAATTACATAACAATTTGGCACGAAGCGTCAATGAATTAGAGCTTTCCGTTCGGGCTGCGAATTGTTTGAAAAATGCCAATATCAAGACCATTGGAGATTTGGTGTATCGCACAGAAATGGAAATGTTGAAAACCAAAAATTTTGGAAAAAAATCTTTAAATGAAATTAAAGACGTCTTGGCGGAAATGGGATTAGGGTTGGGGATCAAGAGTGAACCCGTCACCTTTACGAACTCGAAATAAGCCAACGCGTGTAGAAAGAGAGTCATTCCGTGCGGCACCGAAAAAAAGGCAGACAGCTTGGTCGAAATTCAAAACATCGTCATGCCCTGTTCCGGAACCTTGTCACATCCTTGTTGGAACACGAGCGGATTGAAACGACTGAGGCCAAAGCCAAAGAGATCCGAGGGCTGGCCGAGAAAATGATTACCTTGGGCAAGAACGGCAGTCTGCATGCCAGACGGCAGGCTCTGAGTTTTATTCAAAAGAAAGACATTGTGTCAAAACTATTTGATGATGTCGCGGGGCGATTTCGTGGTCGTTCCGGAGGGTATACCCGGATCATTCCGACCAGGCGCCGTCCTGGTGATGGGGCTGAACTTGTGGCATTGGAACTGATTGCGCGTGACACATCGGTGGAACCTGAACAAGACTCTGAAGGGGCACCTGATATTGATACCGATACCGAGAAGAAGTAAGGCCTTCCTCATGTCCTCTTGACCTGCAGTTCTTTGTATCACGCAAAGAATTGCTTACCTGCTAGTACTTCGAATATTATTCTAACTATTTGATATCGTTGAATTATTCTGTTGCCTTGCCAGAAAGTGTAGTTTACTTGGACAGGGGCGTATGCTATTCTTTTTTGTCATCGTTCCAAAATCATAAATGGGGTGAGGCTAGAATGTTCAACCGGTTCATGAGATGGACATTAGGTGGAATCATCCTTGGCCTCGCGGCTTTTTTGGTATTCGTCGTCATTTGGCAAGTGCGCACGAATGCTCCACCCTCCTCCGTTGTTTCTCCCATTCTTGAAGAAGCCGATGCCGGGATGGAAGGGTTCGTGTATCGTCAAACAAAAGACGGCATGGTGCAATGGGAGGTCGCTGCACAGAAGGCCGAAGTCTTTGAAGCACGGCATGAGGTCACTCTAAAGGATGTCCAATTGCGATTTTTTGGACATGATGGCGAGGAGATGGTGCTGCACGCCGATGAGGGAACGATTAATACCGAGACGAATGATTTTGAATTACGCAATCGAGAAGAACTCATTGCCATTGAATTTGCGAATGGGTACACCATTCTCACTCCTCATATCCATTGGATTGACGCGAACCAAGAAATTCGAACACCTCATCCGGTCACTATTCAGGGTAATGGCCTTACCATTACCGGCATTGGGTTAGTCGGGTACCTTGAATCCGAGGAATTTTCAGTGCTGGATCATGTCCGTGTTCAATCGTCCTCCTAAGCACATCATCTGGCTTGAGTTGGTCTTGGTGGTTAGCGTCCTTGCGGGAGGGCTTTATGCCAGATCGGCTCTGGCGGCTTCCCGAAATCCGACGACCATCACGTCTGGGACCATGACCGTGCAAGGGAAGTCTCAAAAGGCCATCTTTGAGAAGTCCGTTGTGTTAACGCGTGACGATATGGTGATCCGGGCCGATCGCATGACGGTATACTTTAAAAAAGACCAACCTAGGAAAACTGAGAAATCTTCAGATGACTCGTTCGGGCAACAAGTAGATGTCGTTGAAGCTCAAGGAAGTGTTATCATTGAAAAGGCCGATGTAAGGGCTACGAGTGGTCGAGCCGTGTATTACAAAGATGAAGAGAAGGTCGTGCTCACGGAATCCCCTGTGGCGTGGCAGAAGGGAACGCGTATTACAGGGTCGCGGATGACGTTTTACTTAAAAGAAGAGCGTAGTGTTGTGGAGGGGGGGGGCTCATGTGATTCTTCAGGAAGACCCGGAGGGTGAAGAATAGGGCTTTCCCCAAGTCTAATAAAGACATAGGAAGTGCGTGCTTTTTGGGACCTCATGCAGCAGAACCGTATATATGCGAAGCAACTGAGAAAGAGTTTTAAAGGGCGAGAAGTCGTTTGTGGCGTGTCTATCGATGTAGAGGCGGGGGAGATTGTTGGGCTCCTTGGGCCCAATGGCGCGGGGAAAACCACGATTTTCGATATGGTGGTGGGATTATGTCAACCCGATCAGGGGCAGATTCTCCTCAATCGTGAATCCATTACGCATCTGCCCATGTAT
>LXTH01000009.1 GCA_001643555.1 Nitrospirae bacterium SPGG5
GTTTAAGTATCCATTGAAACATGACCATCCGGTTGGCGATATTGTGACCGTGGAATTTGTCCGTCAGCGATTCTGGGTGGATGCAGATGTCGGTTCCGTGTTCTGTCATGATCATGCGTTTGGCGGAACGACGTGGCCGCATGGTGCGGTGTGCTCCTTCCTGATTGAACCCTTCGGATCCACTTGGCATGATCCAGTCACTGGTGAAGCCAAGCGAACTGGCCCGGTGATGGATATCCACACGATTGAACCAGTTGGGTATGGCGTGAGCGGAAGCTTTCGTGAATTGATGGTTCAAATCATGGATACCGTTCCTCACACAGTTAACGTGGTCACGGCTGGGAACCCTCCTGGTCAGCCAATTGAGGTGGCGTTGGGAGCCGGACGAACCGTGTCATTCCAAATGCCCGCCAACGAGTTGATTAAAATGACGCCAATGCCTTTCCTGAACGGAGGAACGCATACGACAGGCGGCGCCATGAATTTCCGGGCTGAACCCTTTGCGCAACGGTTGGCGAATAACCCAGACACCTCGCAGATTTTCAGTAGCACGATTCATGGGGATCCGAGTACGATCATGCTGCGGGCGTACCTGGGTGATACCATTGTGTTTAGGCTTATTGACGTCACCATGAATGAGAGTAATGTCTTTACCATTTCTGGTCATAATTTCTTGACCGAACGGTATGCTGGAGATGCCAATCGTAAGAATTCCATCCACATTGGTATCGCCGAACGATATGACCTTGTTGTTCCCCAGGCCGGTGGACCCAGACTCCAACCTGGTGATTACATGTACTTCAATGGCCGAAATTCGAAGTTCTCCGAAGGGTCATGGGGTATAATCAGGGTGTTGGAGAAAGAAGTGCCCGATCTGAAGCTTTTACCGAATGCGGCTTTTGGGCCTCCTGGAATAAAAAAACCATTACCCATTTGTCCGGCAGATGCTCCTGTCAAGAACTTCAATGTTGTGGCAATTGACTTCCCACAGATGGCCTTCAATCCTAATGTGGAAGAAGCCATTGAAGTGGACTTTGAACGAAAAATTGAAGTTCGAAACCCGGATGCCAAGATTTATATCTTGGAAGAAGAAGTGGCGAAGGTGTCTGGGGAATTTCAACCCATGCCGTTGACGTTGCGTGCGAATGTTGGTGATTGTCTGAAAGTGAAACTCACCAATAAAATGAAAGAGAGCCGGGCTTCTTTCTCTGCCTTTGCCCTGGCATTTGATCCAAAGGATTCCCAAGGTGTGAACCTCGGGAWYAAKCNSWRGWSRKCAWACNNYATYGNGYCTSNGGNMAKTCNMWSCTNKAMCYRCTMYKCMGATCNCATACACCGGTGAAACTCAAGCCCTGGTGTGGGATTGGGGAAATRTTGCCATGAAYCCSCGKAATGGGTTGTTTGGTGGGATTATCATTGGTCCCAAAGGWWCRCAATATCGWGATCCSAARACTGGGGCTGATATTTCCTTGAARAATRSYTGGATAGCMGAYGTCATTGTTGATCGCACRATCCCAGGCCARGARARTCGKGCCAACTATCGKGATGTGGCSCTGTTCTTCCAAGATGARGACAATATTATCGGGACYAGCTTTATGCCSTAYRTCCAAAACGTGGCCGGTCTYATTGGGGTGAATTATCGAAATGAACCCTACTTGTATCGTGAAGAACAATTAGGGTGTACGTTGGGTCGGATGTTCCAACCGTGTAATGTTGAYGAACCGASTGACCCAGCGACTCCACTCATTGAGGCCCATGCCGGTGATCCAGTTCGGATCCATGTGTTTGGTGCCAGCAATGAACAGAATGGTATGTTTACTCTAGAAAAACATGAATGGCCGATTGAGCCGTTCATGGGAGGAGCCGATCATATTAGCGTTGTCGAATTTGCTGGTTCAGAAGGTATCGATGTGTTCATTCCCTCAGCCGGTGGTCCGTATTCCATGACCGGGGATTATGTGTATAGCAACGCTCGCTTGCCATATTCTCAATCTGGACAATGGGGATATTTCCGAGTTCTTCCGAAGAACGATCAGAGAATTCTTCCGCTTAGTGGGGCTACTCCTGGAGTGAAAGAAGCACAGGTGCCCCAGTCTTCGGAAGGTAGCGTTCGACCAATCTCGTTTAAATAACGATTGGTTCGATAGGTTATCGAGTGAGAATGACGGGGAAGCCGAGCTTCGGCTTCCCCGTTTTTTTTAAAACTCGAAATGCGAATATCGAAATACGAAACAAATCAGAAATACAAAACTCGAATCATTCAAACGGATCATTCTGACTTATGCCAAATTGCGCCAAGACTGACTATCTCCAGGCATTTCGGTCATTTGTCATTTGGTCATAAAATGTGTTTCGGATTTCGATATTCGGATTTCGTATTTTTCCATTCGGGTTTCGATATTCGAGTTTCGGGTTTGCACTGTAGTATTCGATGGTTTAGGGAGGATTTCATGAGGCGTTGGATGTTGGCTTTGGTGGCAAGCGTGGGGATTCTTCTGTCCGCGTTGCCAAGTTTTTCATACGAGGAAGTGTCTGTCACCAATGGAGGAACCATTCGAGGTCAGGTGACGATTACGGGAAACAAGCCAAGGCCGATGGCCTTCAATCTCGTCACGATTCCGGATGCGGTGTATTGTGGAAGAATATCCACAGGCACAGGTTGGCGAATTGTGGACGATTTTATTATCGCCAAGGATGGGAGCCTCAAAGATGCCGTCGTGATGTTAGAGGGTATTCAAAAAGGGAAATCCTTCGATTTGCCAAAAGTCAGAATCGATGCATTTGATTGCAACTTTTCTCCTTTCGTGAGTGTGTTACGCGACCGAGATGAAGTGACCGTGATCAATATGGATCCCATTGAGCATGATATCCAAGGATACGAAACAGCTCGCGAACGTGGCGCGAGGGTGTTGTTTAATCGACCATTACCCATGAACCCATTTCACAAGTTGCTGGGGATGTTGAATAGGCATACACATATGGCCGGAAAACCTATGGTTGAAAAGATTCATCTGAGAAAAGGCCGAAATCTTTTTGTGATGCAATGTGGGTTTCATCCCTATATGTTCTCCTGGGGTGTGGTGGTCAAAAACCCCTACTATGCGATTACCAAAGAAGATGGACAGTTTGAAATTTCTGATGTGCCACCCGGACAATATACGTTAAAGGTTTGGCATGCGGGAATGAAACAATATCTTGAACGACCGGTCACTGTGACAGCCAATGGAACTCTTTCGGAACATTTTGAATATGTCGCGCCACCCGGTCGCCGAAGTGTCCATGAAATGAGTGATAACCCACGGTTTGGTTTAGAATTGCTGGGTGAGGGTGTGGAGATTGTGCCATCGCTCAGACTTCAAAAACCATAATGCGGAAATCCGACACTCGAATATCGAAACCCAAATGGGAAATCCGAATATCGAAATCCGAAACACATTCTAATGACCAAATCACAAATGACAAAAACGCCTGAAGACGGTCAGTCTTGGCGCAATTCGGCGTAAGTCCGAATGATCCATTTGAAACATTCGAGTTTAGCATTTTGGATGTGTTTCGGATTTTGAGATTCGGATTTTGAGATTCGGATTTTGAGATTCGGATTTCGAGTTTAAATACTGTTCAACTTTTTGTTGCGCGGATCCTAGGGTGAACACGATTTGACGATTCGTTTTTTCATCGCAGTATTATTCCTGCTCCCATGTTCTGCCTGGGCCTATGAGGTGCAAGAAGTAGAATATGGTGGATCCGTTCAGGGAACGGTGACGCTTTCTGGTGAGGTGCCCGATCCCAAGGCCTATAATTTAGTGATCTTTCCGGACCCTGAGTACTGCGGACGAATTTCCAATGGGCATGGGTGGCGTCTTCTTCGAGATTTTTTCGTCAATGAAGAACGTCAACTACAACACGTGGTGGTCTTGCTCGAAGGCGTACCAGTCGGCAAACCGTTTACTCTTTCCGTTCCGCGAGTTGAAGCGCGGGATTGTCGATTTCTGCCCTTTACGACTGTGGTGAGAAGTGGGCATGGTGTCGAAGTCGTGAACATGGACCCTGTGATGCATGATATTCAAGGCTATGAAACGTCGATCGTGACGGGAACCAGGGTCCTCTTTAATTCTCCCTTGCCGTTCAATCAACGGCATCAGCGTGGAAACCTTCATGCCATGCATGACCACAAGCCGGGGAAATCTTTAGTTCGTCTATTTCAGCTCAGTAAGAAGCGACGAACCTTTGTCATGCAATGTGGCTTTCATGCGTATATGGAAAGTTGGGCCATTGCAGTTGAAAACCCGTATTATGTTCTCACGGATGAACAGGGACATTTTTTATTGGACGGTATTCCGCCTGGAACCTATGATCTTCGTGCTTGGCATCCAAGTATCAAGTTGGTCAGTAAGCAACAAGTCATCATTGAGCCTGGCGGAGCGTTGACCGTTGATTTTGACTTGCCGGCACCCAGTCGCAAAAAAACCGCACTCACGGTCCGAACTCCTCCACGATTTACCCCAGCGGCTCTTGGGCGTGAATTTACCATCCAACCCATTCTTGAGCGTCAGTAAATTATGATTGCCATTGCGCCCCCTCAAACTCAATTGGGGTGGATTTTCCTTGTCTGCCTTTGTGTCTTCTCTCTGGTTGCACCCTCTGTATTCGACAACGTGTACGCTGGGGAGTTACATGGGATTGAATTTTCTCACGATGTGGAGTTTTCGGCTCGACTGACCTGGCGGATGGGAAAGCGATCGTCAAAAGCCCAGTTGTTTGTGAAAAGAGATCGCTATCGCATTGAACATCTTGCCGGAATAAAAACCGATCTGGGCTATGCCACCGTCACAATTGTCCGGTTGGATAAACAAAAGGTGTGGTACATCCTATCGCAACGACGCCTCGTGATGGCAGTTCCCCTCACGACAGATCATATACTCCCTTTATCGGTTCGGCTCGAAGGGGAGGTGGCCCGGATGCGGATTGGTGATGCCATGGTAGGGGAGCAAGCGGCGACATTGTATGAGGTGCGTGTGGATCGAGACGGACATCAAGAAACCTACTATGAGTGGGTCGATGAATCACGCCAGTTTTTGCTAAAACTAGTAAGTCAAGACCGCGATTGGTCAGTAGAATATGATCGAGTCATTCAATCGAAGCAGCCTGATTATTTTTTTGAAACCCCTTTGGGGTATAGAAAAATCGAAGCAACCGAGATTCAAGAGAAGGAAGGATAAGTGCGAATGAAAGTGATGACGTTGATTGGCCTGATTCTCGGCTTTGCCATAAGCGTGTTCCTTGTTGGTTGGATTGCTCCGGCCAAAGCTGGACCTTCATATGCTCAAATTTTGAAACAGGCTAGTCAGGCATTTTCTCAAAGCGATTTCCCTAAATCCCTGGAGCTGGTCAAACCGCTGGTTGAGCAGTCACCAGCCTCGCGGGAATCTTACCGTCTTAAAATATTGAGTTTGGTTCGTCTAGGAAAGACCAAAGAAGGTGTCGAAGCGTTTGATCAATTCATCAAAGCCACTGGGAAAGATGATGAAGCGTTGCTTCGTGAAATGGCGGTTCAGAGCATTCTGCCGTTTCGATCGGATATGCGAGAACAAGTCAGAGGCTCGGCGTATTCAGCCTTAAAGGAAAT
>LXTH01000201.1 GCA_001643555.1 Nitrospirae bacterium SPGG5
CTTTTCGTTGATCTGATTCACCCAAGGGATTGTGTCGGAGTAACTTGTGGCAAGAAAAGCATTACGAAACAAAGCGGCCCTCGAACCAAAATTTCCGGTTCGGCGATATAACCGTTGTACTTTGTGTGGAAGAGTTCGAGCATTTTTGCGTCGATTCCATATGTGCCGAATCTGTTTTCGATTCCATAGTCTTCGTGGGGACATCCCTGGAGTCACGAAGTCAAGTTGGTAAGTCATTTTGATTGTGGCCAGCTTTTTTCGTAACTACTCAGGTTGCTTCAATTTTGGCTCAGGACAAGGCGCGAGGAGCGCAGAACCGATCCCTTTTGAGCCTGTCCTGAGGTCCTCGAAGGATGAGGATTCGAGCACCACAGCAACGCTGTCATGAGCCAAAAGGGAAGTGACCTGAGTAGTGACGCATGATTGTTCTGAAAACACCGGACGAGATCGAAATGATGGCCCAGGCTGCCAAAATTGTTGCGGGGGCCCATCATGTGTTGAAAAAAGAGGTCAAGCCTGGCATTACGACCTCGTTTCTTGATAAAATCGCCGAGGAATTTATCCGAGGCCATGGCGGGATTCCGGCATTTAAAGGTTATCGAAACTATCCCAAGACCTTATGCGTGGCGGTCAATGACGAGGTCGTCCACGGAATTCCGTCAAATCGCGTGTTGAAAGAAGGGGATATCATCGGGCTGGACTTAGGCGCAATTGTTCAGGGATTTTATGGTGACGGAGCTGTGACGGTCCCCGTTGGTCCCGTTCCCGATCAAGTCGCCACCCTCATGCGAGTGACCGAAGAGGCCATGATGAAGGGGATTGAGAAGGGCGTGGTGGGGAATCGGCTGTCAGATATTTCGCATGCCGTCCAATGCCACGTCGAGGCCCATGGGTTTTCGGTTGTTCGCGATTTTGTGGGACATGGAATTGGGCGTCAATTGCACGAAGAGCCGCAAATACCGAATTATGGGCGGCCTGGGCAAGGGCCTCGGCTGCAAGTTGGAATGGTCTTGGCCATTGAACCCATGGTGAATCTCGGTGGATATCATGTCCGGGTGTTAGATGATCAGTGGACGGCCGTGACACAAGATGGGAGTCTTTCTGCTCACTTTGAACATACTATTGCGATTCAACCGAGCGGTCCTCCGAGAATTTTAACGGTGTTGTAGTATATTGGGAATAAGGGACTTTCTACGAAAAGTCTGGACGTGATTATGGGAAAAGAAGATATCATTGAGGTTCAGGGCTCCGTGTTGGAGACCTTGCCCAATGCGATGTTTCGTGTGCGGCTAGAGAGCGGGCACAAGATCCTGGCACATATATCAGGAAAAATGAGAATGCACTTCATCAGAATATTACCTGGTGATAAAGTGACGGTCGAATTGTCGCCCTATGACTTGACGAGAGGCCGTATCACCTATCGCTTTAAATAGCATAGAGGATGGAAGATGAAAGTCAAATCGTCAGTGAAACCCATCTGTTCAAAATGTACGGTCTACCGACGGCGTGGCGTGGTTCGGGTGCGTTGCACTAATCCGAGGCACAAACAACGTCAGGGGTAGGAAATAATACGGTTTACCCACTTGAGACTGAGGCAGTAACCTGCCTGAGCAGAGGGTGGATGAACACAAGGGGGACGCATGGCTCGTATTGCAGGAGTGGATCTTCCCGTGGGGAAGCGCCTTGACATTGGATTGACCTATATCTATGGAATCGGTCCATGGACCGCGCGCAGTATTTTACGGAAGACGGGTATTGATGGGGCCGTTCGAGTCAAAGATCTCGTTGAAGAAGATATCTTGAAACTTCGTGAAGTTATTGACCGCGATTGCAACGTGGAAGGGGATTTGCGGAGAGAAATCACGATGAGCATCAAACGGCTTATTGATACGGGTACCTACCGTGGTCTTCGTCATCGAAAAGGGCTTCCCCTTCGTGGACAACGAACGAAAACAAATGCTCGAACTCGAAAAGGAAAACGAGCCTCTATTGGTCGTGCCAAGAAATAAGTAAAGGTGATTGCATGAGTGTGAAAAAGGGTCGAAAAAAAGAGAAGAAAATCGTCCAAATGGGGATTGCGCATGTTCAAGCCTCCTTTAATAACACCTTGGTGACGATTACAGACATGAGCGGCAATACCATCTCCTGGTCGAGTTCTGGGAGTTTGGGGTTTAAAGGGTCTCGAAAGAGTACGCCGTTTGCCGCGACTCGCGCGGGAGAAGCAGCCGGACGAAAAGCCATGGAACATGGGATGCGAAAAATTGATGTCTACGTCAATGGGCCTGGGTCAGGACAAGAGTCGGCCGTTCGTGCGTTACAATCGGTGGGATTACGAGTCAATCTCATTCGTGATGTGACGCCCATTCCACATAACGGGTGTCGTCCTCCTAAACGACGACGAGTGTAATCATGGCCTGCCTGGATGAGGCCGCTTTACTATTGATGGCAGAAGGATAGCCAAGGTTTAGGTGAAAGGACTGTTGAAAAATTGAAAATTTTCCTCATGCAATTCGCCTTTGACTCATTTTATGAACTACCAAAAGGAATAGGGGATGTTCAAAAAGGCGCGCTCAGCAAGGCCGCAGGCGCTTTGGCGCGCGGAGCGWACKSRTAGTACGTGAGSACGACAAMGGGCSGACCTGCCTGSGCGAAGCCGCTACGGCGAAGACAGGGAACGCAGCTGGCTTGTCTGCCGTAGCCTTGGCGAAGGCTGGCGGCCTTTTTCAACCTTCCCCGAAAAGGATCGGAAGATCTGGCCACATCCAGCGCCTCCGCAGTAGATCCGTCTAATCTTGGACAGGCTCCTAACATCACGACTGACTCGAGTAAAGAAATCGAACAGGCAACATGGTCACCGGCCCAGAGGTATACGGCCCTACTTCACAAGCTCAGCAATGGTTTCAAAGCCGACAAAAACACTCCTGAATAGCCCTCTCGATCGCCTCTACCAAAAAAAAATCGATCTACAAAATATGGAATGTTCAACATAGTCGAACACCACCGGTTGAGAAAACCAAGAAAAAAACACTTCAAAACATCAACACCCTACCTTTACCTCAGTATTTTTATCTTGACAAAATATAGGACTTACAAGATCATCCAATTTTCTGTAGCGGACAATCATTTCATTTCGATGGACGGTGTATTTTTATGCTGACCGTCTTTATCCCTACTCATCATTCACGTGTGACAAACGCGCGAGGGTTCCTGATGAACACATATCGGTATCACCATCAGTTCTCGTGGTTTGTGGGGTCTGTCATGACGTTAGAGCTGTCAATGAGTACTAAGACTGACCAAGGAGGGTCGCAGCATGGAAACAGCTTTCAGCAGAAATGGACAGGTGTGGTCGATTATTCTGGCAGGAGGCGAAGGGACGCGCCTCACGTCGATGGTCAAAAAATGGTTGGGGCAAGCCCTACCTAAACAGTACTGTGCCTTTGTTGGAACACGCAGCATGTTCCAACATACACTCGACCGGGCACAGCAAGTGTCCTTTCCGGATCATACCGTTACCGTCATTGCACGATCGCATGGGGAATATGCGCTTCCTCAATTCGGCCATCGTGCCTCCGGCATCGTTCTCATTCAACCTGAAAACCGTGATACCGCAGCAGGGATTTTCCTTCCTCTCACCTACATCCGCACCCGATCGCCCCATGCCATTGTGTCGATTTATCCTTCGGATCACTTCATTTATCCGGAAGCCCCGTTTGTTGACGCAGTCCACCAAGCCACGTGGACCGTTCAACGATTCCCTGATCGCTTGGTCCTGCTTGGCATCGCGCCGGATCACCCCGAATTGCAATATGGCTGGGTCCAACCGGCTGAGGAACTGGAAAATGTGGCTGGATATTCTGTCCGAGCGGTGGAGTCGTTTTTGGAGAAACCCACTCGCACAGAAGCTTTGGCTGCCCAGAATTCAGGAGCCCTCTGGAACACCTTTGTCATGGCCGTCAAGGCCAGTACGCTATGGGAATTGGGCTGGCGTTGCGTGCCAGAAATCATGCCATTGTTCGACAAGTTGAGTCGGGCTATTGGCACCTCACAAGAAGGGCACATTCTTGACATGATTTATCAGCAAATGCCCAAGAGGAATTTTTCCTTTGATCTTCTACAAAAAATCCCAAACCGTATTGCAGTCATCGAAGTCAAGGGCGTGCTGTGGAGTGATTGGGGGCACCCGGAACGCGTAGTCTCTACACTTCGGAAAATTGGGAAAGTTCCAAGATTTCCAGAACATTTGGTTGGGGTTGGCGAGTCCTCCCAAGCCGGGCATGAACTCAACAAATAGGGAGTTGTGGAAATATCGAATGAAGAGATTTAGTTAGGCCACAGCAGATTCAAAGGCCTCTTCCTCGGTGCCGTAGATCGGAATCATGGATGGAATATCTAAACTGTCGAGGAGGGTTTTCACATATCCACGCGACGTCACCCAACTCATTCGCCGATGGAGCCCCGTAAACTGGACGTAGGCTAACACCAAGAAACCTAGCCCTGCGCTATCGATATACGATAGGGATTGGAGATTAATCACGAGATGGTCTTGTTCATTCAGGCAACATTGATTCATGATCGCTTTGAAGTTCCATCGAGCCGAAGAATCTAACCGACCGTGAAGATCCACGATCGTCGCCCCTTTGTGTCCTCTCACCACCACTTCCATCAGTGACACCTTCCCCCCTTGGGGTATTTATCGGTCAAATACCTAGTGAACTTGATAGGAAGTTTACCCTAGTAGTTAAAACGTATTATTTATCTAACTCCGCGTATCCGTTTGAAGATTTGTTCGTATTTTAGGAATCTATCTTTGTACTTCCTGTTGGATCTTGGTAAACTTTTTCTCGATTCATGCCTCCTGCCATACACCCAGTTGACCTCATTCAAGTTCTTCGGTACAAACACCTCACGCCAGCTATTGTCTTTCTCACGTCCCGGCGCGCCTGCGACGAAGCTATAGACAGTTTCGAACATCGCCATGTGCCCATCCCGCCCAAACGGACCGCTGCCATCCAACAGGTCTTGGCACCCATCATTACGGAATACCCTAGTATTGCCCAACACCCCCTGATTTCAACCGTGGAACAATATGGAGTTGCGGCACATCACGCTGGGCACTTGCCCTCCTGGAAAATTGCCGTTGAAGAACTGATGCGCAAAGGCTGCCTTGATGCCGTCTTCGCCACCACAACCTTGGCCGCGGGCGTGGACTTTCCCGCACGAACCGTCGTCATTACACAATCGAGTGTACGCAAGGCTCGAGATTTTATGGATTTAACTGTCAGTGAAATTCAACAACTCGCGGGACGCGGTGGACGACGAGGAAAAGACTTCGTGGGTTTTGTCGTCGTCACCCCATCACCGTACATCGATATCAACCACATTGCCAAAGGCTTAACGGGAAACCCCGAGCCGATCGACAGTCAATTCGTGATCTCATATCCCATGGTATTAAATTTATTGAAAGCCCACACGATCGATCATATTCAACCAATTTTGGAAAAAAGTTTTGCCCAATACCAGCTCAACCAACGGGCCGATAGTTTCGAGACCAAACTCGATGGGGTAGAGCAACAGTTAACAGCCTATGGCCAACGAGAATGCGCT
>LXTH01000156.1 GCA_001643555.1 Nitrospirae bacterium SPGG5
ACTGTTGTCTTACCCACGCCACGCATCCCTGAGAACAAATAGGCATGAGCCACTTGTTTGCGCAGAATCGCATTCCGCAACGTTTGGACGACGTGGGGTTGACCAATCAGTTCGTCAAACGTACCCGGGCGAAATTTTCTAGCGGAGACTTGGTATTCCATATATCCTTCGCTTTAATGTCCAAGATGAGATGGACATCATCAACTGGGAATGTTCAAGAAATCCCGTCCAGCAAGGCCGCAACGATTTTGACGAGCGGAGCGTACTCTCAGTACGTGAGCACGGCAAAATTGTGAGAACGCCGCTGGTGGGTTTTCTTGAACATTCCCATAAAAAACCGGGGCCAGGTGATCCTGCGGCACCCAGACTCGCCTGCTTACCGTTGCTTCCTTCCGGACCTGGCGGGGTTCACAAGATTCTGTTGCACAGGGCCCAGCCCCTTTTCGAGTATTTATGATTAGGGCACCTCTAAAAACCGTCCTTTTCCGTGAGGGCGGCGTCAGCCGCGCGCTCACATCCTCATGTATTCGCCCATACACTCCGGTTTTCCGCGCGCGGCTTCCTTGCCCTCACAAAAAATGCCTGGTTTTTAGAGGCGCCCTTGAGATACTCTCAAAAAAAATCCTGACCTTAATTTTCTCGCAGGGTTTTTTGAAGCGGGGTTTCGTCCCATTCTCTGGTGCCTGCAACCTTATGCCTCATTTACTTCCACTGCAGCCACGTCATTCTCCAACTGTCTGTTGGCCACGAGGCAGAACGTGGATGTTGTGGCTTTGGCTTATCTTGGTTTTTGGAGGATGTGATTCAGAAATTCCGTCTCTGTCTTCGCCCAATTCGGCACCCGTTTCTGGATCTGCGACCTCCACCTCTCAGACCAACATCAAAAGTGACTACCCCAGAATAGTCGCATTTGGAAATAGCCTCACAGCAGGTCTTGGGGTGTCACCCGACCAATCGTATCCGGCCCAACTTCAGCAACGGCTCAATAAGGCAGGGTATCACTATGCAGTGATTAATGCAGGGGTGAGCGGCGACACCACGGCGGGTGGATTGCGTCGTGTGAATTGGGTGCTCAAAAGCAGGCCATTCATTGTCATTGTTGAATTGGGGGTGAACGATGCGATGCGGGGACAACCCTTGGCGGGTATGTATTCCAATTTAGACGAAATGATAAAGCAACTTCAGGAGGCAGGAACGTTGGTGGTGTTGGCAGGAATGAAAATCCCTCCGAATTATGGGCTGGACTATACCAGGGGYTTTTCRTCCATGTTTGARCAATTGGCGCGTGAACACGAAATTACATTGATTCCTTTTYTGCTCGAAGGGGTCGCCGCGCAACCMGAACTCAAYCAAGCMGATGGGATTCACCCAACGGCTCCSGGATATCACATGGTYGCTGATACGGTGATGACGGCWATARAACCGTTATTGAGAAAAGGCGRATCCTTGTGAAGGTCTTTGGTAMATTGGTCCCRAGAACTAAAACCCCTTGTTGCTYCAAGATGATAYATCTCCAGAACAACAAGGGGTKTTAGTCAACATCACAATTTGAAAGGAATCTGGCGTGGGCTACTCTTTTTTAAAGAAAATGTCGTAGCAACCGTAAGCCAAAATGATCCCAATTATCGAATAGTACAACCCGGTGATACCTTCATAGCCACCGCCTGGGACATTGGCCCACGCTGGGGTCGAACTGGTTAGCAATAAAGCCCCACCAAGCAGTCCTTGAATTGTCTTTTTCATGCTCTGCCCTCCTTATGATCATTTTAAAACAATTTCAAAATATGGTTCGAAAATTCATCGGACAGCAATTTTATTAAAATTCCTAGGGAAGACGCAAGCAAAATTATTGCCTTTTTGGAGTTATTCTTCAAGATGGGAATGTGTACCATCGCAAAATGGTGGATTTTTCGTATGCTTGCAGCCACACCACGCCACCTTTTTCTTTTTCGTTAACTCGACTTCCACTGGCGAATGCTCCGTTCCTGTGTGTGATCCATCACAAAAAGGCTGGGTTTGGGACCTTCCGCACCGGCACCAATAATACTTGCCCGGCTCCATTTCCATAACATACGGCATGCGTTGCGCAATAATTATGGGATCGCTCATGGTGTTCTCCTTTGGTTTTCTTGGTTAAGGGTCCGTCACGAAATCATCGGTACAATTGGGAGGCCCAGATTTGTGATCGGGGCAAGGCGCGACGAGGGAGCCTAGCGGGGCTCTGTGACCGGGGAGCAACGCCGCCCCGGGCCAAAGATGGGCCTCCCCGGAGGGCCGGACGCTTTTGGGCTCCGCCGGCGTCGATCATCGCTTCCATACTCCCGGTATGCGCGCTCTTTGCTCCTTGACTCGCTCCAAAATCGTCTCGGCCAATTGTACCGGTTATTTCGTGACGGACCCTAAGAAAATCTGCGTCTCAAAGTTTGTGGCTCGTGAAAAAACCGTCATTCGCATCTCGTATTTCGTGAAGAATATACATGTCTGTTATCCTTGTTTCACAATACCGTCTATTCCCCACAGCCAGGTTGTCTTCCTTGAGGGCCCAAGGAAGTGAGCCACACGAAATCCGCGATCTGTTCATCGATCAAATGGTCGACATCTTCGGAGTATTCAGGGTCTAGTGCGTGGAGGTACACTGTCACCTGCCGAACGGGTGTCCCTAATTGTCGTTGAACCCGTTTTGGAATGGGCAGCCCATATTGAATATGCCCGGCACCCGTGTAACTCACAAAAGTCCTGGGGCCCGAAGTTCCTAATCTGGACATCGTGGTGGTAATAACAGAGGCCATTCCCTCATCTCGAAAGACTGAGGCTTCATAGATTTTTTGGTAGACCTCCTGAGACATGCCTCCATGACACTTTTCAATTTGCTCGAAAATAATTCCACGGTACTCAGGATCGTCAGCAGGGAATGGATCGGGAATATTCCATTTTTTCACATCCGGATCGCCCCCAATTCCACTTAACCCTTTTTGAACGACTTTACGCACGAGCGGGCGAGGAGGATTGAGGCCCAGCAATTTCAATTCATGCGTTTTGGCAAAATCGACGAGTGGGGAGTAGTCTGCATATTTCCCACCCCAATTATTTTTCCATTGTGATTCGGCCAAAAATTCCTCGATCCTGGTCACTTCTCCATTCAAGTAACGATCCAGGCCACCCTGTCCGTCCCAGCTAAACATTTCCATCCCTAAAATAGGAGTTCGGCCCTCGTCAAGGAGGGTCTGCAGCACTTGAAGCGCTGCTTCAATATGGGAGGGGGTGTAATGGGCTTCACCGATATAAATGACATCGGTTCCTAACAGTACAGACCGGAACTCAGAAAAAGACATGGTGACGTTTTTGGCAGGATCAATAATCTGACCCTGTTGATAGGCCGGGTGGGATGGCGTGGTGGCACAGGCCGTTGTCGATAAAATCGCCCCAACAGCGAAAACCGTGCACACAAAAACGTTTCGAAACCCCCACGGAATCGGTCGCAGCATGGCCATGATGTAACACAGGGGGTCCTCCTCCGCAACTTAACGATATCGTACGCTTGACGCATCATCAAAGCGATGGATAGGCTCCGATCGTGGCACTCGACCCTCGCACGCATACACCATCTTCTAACGATTCTTCTCACAAGAACGCCTTGAGCCAATTCCGTCACCAAGTAAAGCAGGCCAAGCAGGAACATACCTTAGGCTGGGAATTGACCAGAAAATTGGTCGAGCCACGTTCCCTTCCCGCAACACTTGAGCAGCTGATCGAACGCATTCCCCAGAGTAGCTGCCAACCGGCGATCCAAGAAATGTTGCTTGCCGCCCTGCCATCACCAGGAAACACTTCATCAAAGTCGAATGTGCATGCCGATCGCCTCAAAGAGTTGACGGGTCTTCCAGCAACCAAAGCCATTCGGGTACTCTGTCTCTACTTCGACCTGGTTGACCAGGAGAGCCAGCGTGATGACACCTTCGATCCACAAGAACTGGAAGATTTTGTTCGGACCCACACCAATCCATACGATTGGCTCCTTAAAGTTGGCGACCCATCATTACTAGACCTTGGCGCTGGGGATTTATCGTTTGAGGAAGCACTGCTCACTCAGTATCTCCCACAAATCCAGAATGCCGGTCAATTGCTGACACTCCATGCGCTTGATCGTCTTCAAACTGGATCTCAGTTTGGAGGGGTGTATCATGCCAGCCAGGAACGTTTGGCTCGCTTGTCTCAACACCCGCTCGAGTACCTCCACTTTCGATTTTGGGGTGCGAAGGATATGCTGGATCTCACCACGCCCCGCGAGTTACTGAACACGTATTCCATTGTCACCTGTCATGCTCCCGCCACTCCCACGTTTGCTTTTGAACCAACACGCCTTTCGCAGAATACAATCCAGGAGCATTTGAAGCGGACAAAGGGAGATTTCAAAACCGTTCACGTGAATGGTGAAGAAGCCTTAGAGGTCCATCACCGAGGGCGAACGCTCCTCTTTCCGTCCTGGAAGTTTGCCATTCGCGGCCCGCTCGCCCTGCTGGATCTCATGGCCCGAAAGGGGCAACTCTGCATACTGTCGTCCATCGATGCCGAAGTATTTTGGGAAATCCTGTCCCAGCTTGTCGACGATGAGTCCATGCGCTCATCCAATGTCGTATTTACTCAGGAGAATCTACCAGGGATCTTCAAGCAGGTGTATGAATCGCTTTCATCGTTGAAAGAAGGCGAGCGCTGCTGTCTGTCGAATGTGACACCCTTGAGGATCCAGTTGCCACACACGCTCACCCCACACCCTCGGGGCTCAGAAGGGTTTCGATTTGGCTATGTTGAAGTTCGACGGGGTGCAGTGTTTTCAGACATGCCTGCCAGTTTCACCGCCCAGCAATTCTCTCAGATGAGCGAAGAGCCTCCACCCTGGTGCCTTATTCTTATCCCTGACCTGTTGGTTTCTTAGGGTTCGCGTAAGAATAACATCCTATGTTTGGGTGCTGAGACGCCTGTCTGGCAAGGCGCGAGGACTGCGCATACTCCGCTGTATGGGTCTGTTGAATATCTCCTTCCCATACCCAATAAAAGCTCCAGAGGAGCCAAGCATCGTCAATTGGAGGGAATGTTCAAAAAAGTCCGTCCAGCAAGGCCGCAGCCYTTTTGACGCGCGGAGCGTACTCTCAGTACGTGAGCACGGCAAAAAGGCGAGAACGCCGCTGGCGGCTTTTTCAACATTCCCTAAATGAGTATTGCGGTCATCATTCCTGTCTTGAATGAACAGGACGCGTTGCCCTCACTGCTCAACGCGCTTCTGCCGTTGGGGTTTGAAGAAATCATCCTTGTCGATGGGGACAGTCAAGATCGAACCGTAGAAGTCGCCAGAACTTTGTTATCGACAGCGTCTCATTCCCATTACCGAATCATTTCAGGACCGAAAGGACGGGGGACCCAAATGAATGCCGGGGCGGCACAAGCCACGACCGACATTCTCCTCTTTTTGCATGCCGATACGCAGTTACCGCACAATGCAAGAAATGTGATTGAGCAGGCCCT
>LXTH01000112.1 GCA_001643555.1 Nitrospirae bacterium SPGG5
TGATTCAGAAAATTGCCGAAGAAGTCGCTCGTGAGGGTGGCCATATGGAAGTCAATGTTGACTTGTTTGAAAAAGTTGAATCCATGGGAGAACGGGCCGAAGAGGCAGTGACGCCTCTCGAATGGACCGAGGGCGCCCAGGCTATGTTGCGTGATAAAATCAAAAACTCTCCTCCCATCGCACTTGAATTTGTGACAGACATGCTCAAGCGTGATGCCGAAGATTTGGCTCGGGAGTCCGGCAAAACAGTCATTGATGAACCCACCCTCACTTCCATTTGGGACGCTCCACAGGAACGGGTAGCCTGGACCGATGAAGCCTGGAAACGGTTGAATACTTCACCGGATTTTGTCCGTAGCGGTATTCGAAAAGCCGCAGAGCGCCGTGCGAGAAAGTTGGGACTACAAGAAATTGACTCGGAACATCTCACCGTGTTCCGGAATGAAGCCATGATGAAAGCGGTCAAACGCATTCGCGCGTTTGGTTACCAAGAACTCACCTTCGACGCTTTTGATGATGCCCTGCACAAAGTCAAACGGCTCAAGGGCAATGATCAAGCGGAACAGCGCCTTTCCGAAATTCGAGAATTTATGACCAAAGAGAAACCAGAAGTTGGTGTGTTGGGCGAAGAATTGATGGATCGATTTCGGAAGTATCTCAAAGGGGAAGGCAAGCTGTAGAACGCGTAAAGCGTAGGGCGTGAAAAACCTTAAACCCGAAATTCGAATATCGAATATCGAAACAAATCCGAAATCCTAAATTCGAATTTTTCAATTTGGTCATTCTCATTTGTTTCGGATTTCGATATTCGAGCTTCGGATTTACTCTTTTGTTCTTCCGCCATTGCAAAGGGAACGGAAATAAATTGGAATAGCTATAAGCACGCCTCACTTTCCTGCTCTCGCGGCATCCCTAGCTAATTGATCCACGATCTCGTTAAACTCTTCTCCGGAATGGGCCAAGACCTTTACCCATTGAAGATCCATTCCATGTGATTTCACGGTGGCAATATAAGCCTGGGTAAAAGGCGTTTTTGCCTTCCAGAAACCGTTCACCCATTCTGCCAACCCTTGGTAATCGAAATAAATGGTCGCGCTGGGGATACCGCGTTCTCCACACCATTCCAGGGCTTTCAACACAGCTTGAATCTCACCGGCCACATTGCGATGTTGCCGAGCCTTTTCGGGAATATCGTTTCCGCTGGCGCGATGAAGTTCCCGGTTGCCCTCGCGAATGAGATAGCCCCAGCCGAGTTGCATGGCTTCGCCATGATTATGGATACAGGACCCATCCACCCAAATATGAACAGCAGTTGATGATGACTTCGAGGTACTGCCCCTCCCGGTCCCCGGTTGAGGCCCATCTATCTCCTCCCCCATAAACAACCGAGCTTCTTCCTGGGTTTTGAAGGATTTATAGACGGCTCCCGGAAATCCTTTCACTTGTGTGGCACAGGAATCCCACGTCGTATAAATACCGGGCGAACGCCCAACCCGAACCGCATAGAATTTCATAGAAGTGATTATTTCCCTTTGGGGAATGGTGAAAAAGGGCGTCAGCGGCGTTCTCGGCCCTTTGTCGTGCTCACGTACTATGAGTACGCTCCGCGCGTCAAAGGGCCTGCGGCCTTGCTGAGCGCACCYTTTTGAACATCCCCTRTTGCTCTTGRSRTTTCATWGMACGGTCACCTGCGAACGTAGAAAATTGGGGTCAGACTCGAATTAATATGGAATTTTGGTGAAAGAGTCCATAGTTTTTCAATAAATCTTGTCTGACCCTATGGTTTCCTCACGGTACGTTCCATCTCACTGCCTCATCTCCTGTTGGTAAGAAAGCAGCGCCAGCCTCTTGGGAATAAAGGCAATGTGACCGCGCCATTGAGTGGAATGATAGGCGAGGGCTACAGGTTGTACAGTTTGCGATACAGGAACGTGATCTCCTTTCAGTCCGCAGAAGCAAAGTCTCGGATCGAGCCCACCTGGAGAATCTTTCAGAGGCACGAGTCAGGGCAGGGGAGCGTGCTCATGACGGTGGAAGTAGAGCGTAAGGAAATAGTGGATAAACGGATTGGTAAAGTTTAAAATGCCCGAATATTTTGCATCATAACCAGGAGCATAATTCATGTACTTCATTCATGGTACCAGGGAGGTCCTTATGAGTCTTTCCCATGTGTTGAGATCCGTTTTCATAATGGGTGCTATGGTCGGACTTTTGAGTCTTATGGTTTCCTGTGAGCACTATGGAGCTGGCGGCGGTGGGAGCCATGTTCAGGAAGCCATTTTGCATGCGATGGAAGCGGTTGAACATGGAAACATGGGACATGGCAAGGAAGTGGCGAAACATGCCGGAGTGGCGTTAGAGCATGCAAAAATGGCACAACAGGAATCCCCCAATCCTCACCTCAAGGTGGCTATTGAAGAACTCGATAGTGCCGTGAGCTATGGAGAAATGGGGCTCGTTGGTGGTGGAACGAAGGCTGTGGAAGAGGCTATCGTGCATTTGAAGCAAGTGAAGTAATCCACACCACAGGTAAGAGTTCAAACCTCCCAATCTTAGAGGGAGGGCTCGAAACCTTTGTGAAGGTTCCCCCTGTACCTGGTGGGTTCTTGCCGTCAGGACAGGGGACTTTTTCAAAAGACCCATTTTTGAGGGTTTTGACTCGCCAAGGCTCTTGGGACCAGCGCGGGCCAARWASMMAACYATNAGGGCACCTCTAMAAACCAGGCATTNTTKGTGAGGGCAAGGAAGCCGCGCGCGGAAAACCGGAGTGTATGGGCGAATACATGWGGATGTGAGCACGCGGCTGACGCCGCCATCACGGAAAAGGACGGTTTTTAGAGGTGCCCNATARTYWTGTTAGGACAGAAAAGGAACTGCCTCCTTGACCGGAGGCTTCTAAGGGGTGACCACAATCTTAAATTCTGTGGAAAAGCAGGTCCGGACGATCCTTGTGAATAAGTCAATACTCATRCMNGACSSSAWRSATNGACNCCCAAACAGRGGAAGTTATTTTTGCGCGAGCCCTNANAACTGCGACCTCGATCCCATGATTCACGGCCRATCAACCAGAATACCCACATTCCCTCATCATCTCGCTCACCTTTTGGTTTTCACCGGCTCGCCTGACAAGATCCTCGCCGATTGCATTCATGTCCCAATCCATGACAGGGATGTTCCACGATAACTTTGCCCCATCCCATTTAAAGCACACATTYCCAAGCTGAACCGACCCAGGTTTCTCATCCAAAATTGGCAAAATCAKKTCTTCAATGCTCACTCCRATGTCATCATSTTCCACKTCKTCCATRATTCNCCCTCCTTGGTCAGGRTTTACTGAAGTGCCTTYYCCCCATCRATCAAAAACAAAAGNCCCCTGAGTGGTGWCACACCCGAGGRGCTCTTTGGCTTGCYAMAATAMATTGKGAATCGAAAGAGACAACTAYCCCATGACTATCTCCTTAACAAAACAAGGTATGGCAAKATYTYTTTKATGTACYRAYRGTATCATACRCTTCCAGGGAAAGGGTGCAAGTAAAAAATGAAARGGAAACAAGAATACGATTGAGCCGCTACCCCACATCAATACTGCCGCGGGCTTCTTTTGTTTGGTTGTCGTCTTTCACAATGACGCGAACGGTCCACTTGAAAAAGGGAATCGTCTTCTTTTTAGGAAAGGAGGAGATTCAATTTTCTCTGAAACGGAAGAAACGAGAAATTATGGAAGAGGAATGGCGGAGGACGTGGCCACAGAAACGAGCGGCCCAGGATAAATACCGAGGAACACGACTCCAGCCACGGCGCAGGCAAGGACAACCGTAGCGGTTGGTGAGAGGGCGAGGTGGGTTTCGAGTTCTTGGTCAGAGGAGGGCTCGCGCATGTACATGACCATGACGACGCGAAGATAGTAAAACGCGGAGACCGCGGCGAAGACTAAACCCAACACAGCTAGCCAAGTCAGGCCGGCATCTACTGCGGCCATTAAGAGATAAAATTTTCCAATGAATCCTGCCGTGGGTGGGATGCCCGCGAGCGATATCATAAACAGCATCATGAGAAAGGCCGCGCCTTTGTGGCGTTTGGCCAGACCGGTGAAGTCGTCTAACTCCTCACCTTCTAACCCACCTCGACGTAAGATGGCGACAATGGCAAACGCGCCCATTGTCATAAACGAATAAATCGCCAAGTACAGCATGATGCTGGAAACTCCGCGAGAGGCAACGCCGGCTTCTGTGCCCATCCACCCAGCGACCACCACACCAATCAAGGCATAGCCTGCATGGGCGATGCTCGAATACGCCAACATACGTTTGATGTTGGTCTGCACAATCGCCACGAGATTCCCCAGGATAAGCGTCAGGACACACATGCCTAAAATGAGTCCGCTCCAATTGGGTTTGACTCCACCAAAACCTTCGAGCAACACACGAAGAAACGCAGCAAAGCTTGCAGCCTTGGAGGCCACGGCCATAAACGCAGTGACTGTGGTGGGCGCACCTTGATACACATCTGGGGTCCACATATGGAACGGCACGGCCGCAATTTTAAATCCAAAACCGACGATCAAGAGCATCATCGAAATCATGACCAGTGGATCGTYCAARCCTCGTGCAGTCACCGCCGTCGAAATTTCGGCTAAATTGGTACTCCCGGCCACCCCGAARAGYAAYGAAATKCCGTAYAACAAGATTCCTGASGAAAATGCGCCYAAGATAAAATACTTGGCCGACGCCTCAATGGATTTYGCTTCAAACCGTTTGAAGCCAGCCATGATATACAGTGAAATCGACATCAGCTCGATGCCCAGATAGATGACCAACAAGTCAGTACCGGAAACCATGATCATCATGCCCGTGAGGGACAGCATGATAAATCCATAGAACTCCGCRAGTTCGATCTTCTCTTCTTTGAGGTACCCGATTGACAGGAGAATGGTCAGSCCACTGAMAAGATACAAGAGCAAYTTCCAAAACGAWGCRTARGAATCCACCACGACCATGTTGCCAAATGCRAACGTCYKTTCACCCATTCCGGCAGCRGTCACAAAAAARCACACCACYAGCGTMCCAAAACACATCCAGGCCAGAAAATCTTTTTTGGAGGCAGGCGTAATGGGATCTAACACTAACAGGACGCAGGCTGTGAACACCACGAGCAACTCGGGCAGGATGGTGACAAGATCGGCTAAAGGAATACTCATCGAGCCAACGCCTCCCGACCGGAGGCAAAGGACGAAGAGTCCGTGAGCACGTAACTTTCCAAGCTGTCTTGTCCAGGAGTTTCTACAGTCATCACTCGCACTTCTTGTTGGATCAGTTTTTCCACGCTTGCATGCATCACATCTAATAGTGGTTTCGGATACAGCCCAATCCAAAAGACAAACCCAACGAGCGGAAGCAGCATGCCTATTTCACGCGGATTCATATCATGGAGTTTGGACAGCATGTGTTGAGCCG
This sequence comes from Nitrospirae bacterium SPGG5, assembly GCA_001643555.1. Next base: position 5,454 of record LXTH01000112.1, read on the forward strand.
GGACACCATACACCACGCGCTGAAGCATCCAAAGGATGTACGCCGCCGCCAGGATCACGCCAAGAGCGGCTAACGTGGCTGCAAGC
>LXTH01000046.1 GCA_001643555.1 Nitrospirae bacterium SPGG5
CCACGAGCAGGACACGCTTACCGTCGGCTTTAAAATATTTAGCGAGTTTCCCAGTGGTCGTCGTTTTGCCCGACCCCTGAAGTCCTACCATCATAATGACGGTTGGTGGTTCGGAAGACAGATGCAGGGCGCTTTGTTCGTGTCCTAAAAGGTCGCGCAATTCCTCCCAGACGACCTGCACCACCTGATGCGCCGGCGTCAAGCTTTTCAGCACGTCCTGGCCGACAGCTTTCTCGCGGACCTTCTCAATAAAATCTTTAACGATCTTAAAATTGACGTCGGCTTCCAAGAGGGCCAACCGAATTTCTTTTAAGGCGTCGCTAATATTCTGTTCAGTTAACACGGCTTGGCCGCGTAACTGTTTGAAAATACTCTCGATTTTTTCTGTCAGGGTCGAAAACACGGAAAGATGGTCCTATGGTAAAGAATCTATTTTAAGCAAACTCAAGACGATAGTGAAAGGCCTGATCAACTGTCAAGTAACCCTGAATCAGTATTTACGATGGGAAGGTAAGGGTTAGCTGTTTTCTCCAGTTACAGACTCCTGCAAAAAGGCCTTATCGAGGTGTCTTGGCCAAGCTACCAATTTGGTGGAAGGCCGGATTACAGGCCAAGCGGGGGAAAGTCTTGGGACAGGGGAAGGGCGTACTGGTCATCAATGCCATAGGATTTAGTTTCCAATTATTTTTTGGGGTTTTACGAATTTCGTACGGTCCATAATTGCTGAGCCATCAGCTTCCCCAGGCAGCACCCGGGTTGTTTTACAGCAATGGCACATAGCGGTCGCTCACTACCTTCAATTTTATTCGAGAAGGGTTTTTGGCCATTAACTCCATGCCTTCAATTGGCAATGTGGGAACCGTTGAATATTTCACGCCGATGGCCTATACATCCTCGCAAGGAAACCGACATCATCAACGGGAGGGAATGTTCAAAAAAGTCCGWCCAGCAAGGCCGCAGCCATTTTGACGCGCGGAGCGTACTCATAGTACGTGAGCACGGCAAAAGGGCGAGAACGCCGCTGGCGGCTTTTTTCAACATTCCCATATTGGAAATAAAAGAACAGATTTGCGATTCTATGCACATTCATCACTAATGAGGATCACCCAATCTTGGACACTCCAACATTTCACTCCACACAAGAATGGCTTGCTCCCCCCCACGCTTTAACTCTGCACGAAGGGGAAGTGCATGTCTGGCGCGGGATTGTAGACATTCCCTCCTCACGCCTTCGAGTCTACAGGGACACCCTAAATGGTGATGAACAGCAGCGGGCTCGCAGGCTGCGCTTCCCTCGCCATCAGAGGCGGTTTATTGCCGCGCGAGGAATGTTGCGATTTCTTCTTGGACACTATCTTGACCTTTCCCCTCATGAAATCGAATTGGATGTTAGCTCCCATGGCAAACCCTTTGTCCAAAATGAGGGTGTGCGGAAACTCTATTTCAACGTCAGTCACTCACAAAGAATTGCCCTGTTTGCCTTCAGCCATGAGTCAGAGGTTGGGATTGATGTGGAAGGACCCCGACCTCGCCTGGATTATCAAGCAGTTGCCAAACGCGTCCTAAACTCCCAAGAACGACAGTGGCTTCATAGTCTCCCTTCCCAGAAGCAAAAAGCAGCTTTCTTAACCTGTTGGACTCGTAAAGAAGCGTTTGCGAAGGCACACGGAACAGGATTGACATTTCCTTTTCGCGACATCACCGTGACGTTCCAACCGGATCAACCAGCCAGCATCGTCAAAATTGAAAATCCTTGGCTCAACAGCCTCCCATGGGCTATGTATCCCGTGTATCCAAGAACTCGATATGCTGGGGCATTAGTCGTAGCTGGCCAACCTCACTTCATCAAGTATTGGGATTACCAAGAATGGAAATCTTAGAGTGGGCGCAAAGTCATATGCAGCAAGTCAATCAACCCATTCCCTTATCTTGTGGGCCCCTGGCAAATTGTCCATGCTCAAACCGTCCAAATGGCTTAGGCTTCTAGGCCTTCTGTTCGGTTGACGTGACCTGCCCTCAAGGATAAAATGAAGATTCTGCCACGATGGAATCGTAAGATAGTTTTTCAAGAAAAGTATGTTGGCTCGATAAGCAGAAGGAGGAATTATGTCGTTATTGATAACTGATGAATGTATAAATTGTGGAGCCTGCTTGCCAGAGTGCCCCAACGAGGCAATCTTCGAGACAATAAGCGCCGCAGAGGAAAAGGACAACAAAATAGGAGATGGGCAAAGAGTACATGGGGAAGGCGACACCGTGTATGTGATCACCTATGAGCGGTGTACCGAATGCGTAGGACACTTTGATGAACCACAATGTGCGGCGGTCTGTCCAGTTGATGATTGCTGTATTTCTGACCCCGATATCCCCGAGACCAGCGACGTTCTACTTGAAAAGGCCAAAATGCTCAATCCCGACAAAGAAATCGATGACGCGAAAGTGTGGGCCGGCGTTCGAAATTAAATCGATTATACATTCAGATTGCCAGCGAAAGACAAGCCCGCTCTCGAAAGAGAGCGGGCTTTTTTGTTAGTAATTCCCGCCCGATCTTAATCAACAAAAATTCATCCTGTTGGTTGCCAGAGCGAACATCCTAGCAGGCTGTTCAAAAAGGTCGTCCAGCAAGGCCGCAGGGCCTTTGGCGCGCGGAGCGTACGCCAGTACGTGAGCACGGCAAAGGCCCGAGAACGCCGCTGGCGGCCTTTTGGAACAGCCTGCGCTAGACTTTTTGGAGGTCGCCGATCCGTACCGACACAAACTTCGACACGCCAGGTTCTTCCATGGTGACTCCGAACAAGGAATCGGCAATCTCCATGGTCCGTTTATTGTGGGTGATGATGAGGAATTGGGACAGGTTGGTTAATTGAGTCAGGAACCGGGCAAAGCGGATGACGTTGGGCTCATCCAGGGGTGCATCCACCTCATCAAGAATACAAAAGGGCGAAGGTTTGATGAGAAAGCTTGCGAACAATAACGCGAGCACAGTTAAAGCTTTTTCCCCACCCGATAACATCGAAAGATTTTTGAGACGTTTTCCCGGAGGTTGCGCCACAATATCAACGCCTGGATCCACATAGCTGTTCTCTGTGGCTTCATCCGGTTCAGGCTGAGCCAACACTAATTCGGCATGCCCCCCGGCAAACAGCGCGGAAAACACCTCGCCGAATTTTTCCTGCACCGCCTTGAACGTTTCATCAAACATCTTGTTTGTGGTCTGGCTGAGACGATCGATAATTTCCTGAAGGGCTTGAATCGATTCGGATAAATCCGTTTCCTGTTTCGTGAGGAACTGATACCGCTCCTCCTGCTCACGATGTTCGTCAATCGCAGCCAAGTTGAGTGGCCCCATCCGCTCTAATCGTGTTCTGATGATACGGACACGCTCCCGCCATGCTTCCGGACCCTCGATAATGTCGACAGAAGTCTCGGCATCATCCTGAGCAAGGGACTGACTTGACAGTTCTTCTACGGACTGTCCATAGGTTCCGGTCAAGGTATCGATGACTGTTTGCAACCGCGTCCGTACCTCCGCCAATTGTACTTCGATCTCTGCCCGCTTTTCACGAGTGGACGCGAATTGTCTTCGAATGTCAGTCAGCCGCTGCTCCAACTCTCGAACACGAAGCATCCCTTCATGATGGCGTTCTTCAACCGCTTGCAATTGTATTTGGAGCTCATCTTTCCGTTGTTCAAATTCTTTGAACAGCACCTCGGCTCGGGCTTGCGCCACTTGACTGTCTTGAGCCTTCAACTCGAGCATGTGAACTTGCTCAGCCAGAATACGTAGTCGCGATTGTCGAGCTTCTTCTTCCTGTTGCATCCGATCCAGATCGGCCTGCGTTCGCTCTCGGCGTTCATGCAGGGTCGTCATCGTAAGCCGGGCCACAGTTAACTGCTCATACAATCGGGTGGCCTCTGCCTCAAGTTCCTGGAGTTGGGCCATGAACTGCGCCAAGTCGGTTTCGTGGGCGTGTTGGTCATGGCCTAATTGGACCAGACGATCCCGGCAGGTCTGACTTTCTTCCTTCAGACTCACGAGCTCCTCTTGGCTCGAGGTTAACTCTTCGGTGAGCGACTGCACCTGTTCCTCGATATCAGACACGTGCTGCTCGGCATTGCCAATACCATTTTCTGCGATCAGGACCTTCCGCTCCGATTCTTTCAACGACTCATCAAGGGTCCGCAATTGTTCTTTCGCGGATTCATGGTGCTGCTGTAATTCCTCGTGTCGTTGTTCTGCCTGCTCAAGGCTGTGAGCGATATCCGTCAGGTGACTCTCCAAGGTGCGCACTTCACGCCTTCGCTGGAGCACGCCACTGGAATCTCCGGTGGAACATCCGCTCACCAACCCGGACGTCTCAACAATCTCCCCGGTCAGAGTGGCAAAGAGGGGACCAGAGAGGCCACCCCAGCGCCGCTGGCGAACCAAGGCCAAAGCCTGATCAAGACTTTGAACCACAACCACGCGTTGTAGAAGACAATGAAGTACCGCTTTCAATTCTTCTGGAACGCCTACCAATTCGGTTGCTCGACCAATGACCCCTTCCTGCTGTTTCAACTCCGGCCACCAAGCCGGCGGTTGATCTTCGGCCATGCCAAACGGCTGCGTAGGAATAAAGGTGCCCCGCCCAAGGTCATGATCGTTCATGAATTGCAACGCCTGGATAATATCGCCGTCCCCCTCGACCACCCACGCCCGAATGTGTTCGCCTAGCGCGGCTTCGATGGCTTTTTCAATATGCTGAGGAACTTCCAAGCGTTCCCCAACTGCTTCTTTTACACCGTGACAGACTTGTCGGATTGACGAACCTTCGCCCTCCGTTCCCCCCTTGTACCCAAATTCTTCCTGTAGCACGGCCTGGAGGGCAGCCAGACGGGACTCAGCACCTGCCCGCTCGGTTTTTCCTTCGACCCGTTGCTGCTCGACTTTCTGCATCTGCTGGTCGAGTTGAGTGAGCAGCGCCAACACGTGTTCGCGTTCGGTCCGTGTGGACTGAACCTGCTGCGTCAGACTCTCCAGCGTTTCCCGCAAGCCGGCAAGTTTAACCATAATTTCCGAACGCCCGATTTCACCCTGTTCGTGGTCTTTCCGGAGTTCCTGAATGTGGAGACTGCGATCCTCCTGTCGAGCTTCTAAATTTTGCAGATGCGTTTCCGTTTGAGTCCGTTCAATCGTCTCCTCCAAAATGTGTTGGCGCAGCGTTTCCACTTGTGTGTGAACGGATGACCGTTTCGCGACAAGATTTTGTTCCTCAGCATCGAGCCGAGTCAGCGTGTGTTCGGCCTGTTGGGCCTCTTCCCTCGCCTGCGTCAATTGACTGTGTAATGAGGCTATTGCGCCGACGGTACTTGTTGATTCCTGGCCAAGCCGAGTTTGCTCTTCCGCGCCCTGAGCCTGTTGTTCCGCGTAGAGTTGAATGCGATGACGTTCCACTTCAAGGGTGGTGAGCGCTTGCCCCATTTCGTATTCAAGCTTGCGAAG
>LXTH01000242.1 GCA_001643555.1 Nitrospirae bacterium SPGG5
AAAAGCAAACGGAATGTTCATGTTTACTTGCCGGCAGGTTATGCAGACAGCAAGGATCGCTATCCCGTTCTTTACGTCAACAACGGCAAGGGTGCGAAGGAGCAAATGTTCATGCCGAATTCGCTTGATAACTTAATCGCTGCAAAAGAAATGACACCGGTCATTGCTGTCTTTGTAGAGCAATCATCAAAGCGGCGGCAGGCTTCCCGGGAATATTCAAGAAATGGACGGGATAAATTCGCTCAAATGTTTGCGGAAGAACTGGTGCCGCACATTGACCAAAAATACCGAACGAAAGCCGACGCCGATTCTCGAGTTGTGACTGGCGGCGATGAAGGCGGTTTTGCTGCTTTTTATACTGCTTTCAAATATCCTGATGTTTTCCATAATGTTGGCGGGCAGTCGACACATTTGCATAAACCGGCGGGCGGTGATGCCTTGACAAAAATTGTTAGTGAATCTAAGAAGCTACCCATCAATATCTATATGGACTGGGGTAGATATGATCTCACCTATGCAAGCGGCTTAAGCTGGATACAGCTCAATGAGGACTTCATGAAATCACTGCAAGAAAAAGGATATTCTGTTGAAGGTGGGCAAGTAAACGATGGTTTTGGTTGGGCGAGCTGGCGCAACCGCACGGATAAGATTTTGCAGACGTTTTTCCCGTTGAAGAAGAAAACAATGAAGTAAAGTGCTCAGCCACGGATTTACACTGATTAAACACTGATTTCTTTTATTAAAAATATTATCAATCTTTCAAATTTTTAAATAATCTGTGAAAATCCGTGCGAATCCGTGGCCTTTAAAAAGTGTATAAAATGAAAACAAGGAGCCATTATGAAGAACCAATTCAAATACTTCGCCTATKTGNTTTTTGGGTTGCTTSGTGAGTCCTATCCGCGGCAAGTTGATACTCTTTCTGCCCTCGCGAAAGTTCTTTTTATGTTTGTTGTCAGGCCAATGCTTCGAGAGTTTCATAATATTCTCCTTTTACCTGATCGTTCCTTATTATCGCGGGTCCCAATCAGGCCTGCTCCCTCACAGATTCAGTTTTTGAGAGTTGGGCCTTTCCACATCAGATACGGAGGTTTTTTGAGCTCCACTGCCGATTTAGGGAATTGATGTTGCGCAGTGCCGTAAGCGAATTCTTGGGCCTCCAGACAGGTTGAACCATAAAAGTGCCCCGATACAGCTTTAAAATTCATTTGGCCTTGGCGGTCTGGGTTGGCCATATACAGTTCACAGATAAAACCATTTTCTTTGGAATAGTTGGTACTGATTAGTAGCTGGGACCCATCGGGAAGTGTGGTGATAGGATCGGTACTGAATGGGCTCATTGGTGTTCCTTTCTGTCACTTTCCTTGCAGATAGATCCTGAATTGAAACAAACCTTGGCCCGATTGGGTCAAAGCATTCCAGAAAAGGGGTGGGCAGGAAAAGGCAGACAAAAATGCTAAAATTAAGTCAGCCCAACTTCCTGCATTCCCTTGAAGATGTAGGAGCAATGAGCCCTAAGAGGGGTAAACACAAATGAACTGATCGCGCGAGGGAAGGACTTACAAATGTGAAGGCGCAATAAATAGGTTAGTCATCAGAGCTCACACAACAAAAAATTTTAACATGATCTCTATCACTCGTCAAATTGCCGAGATTGGAATAAGGTCCATTATGTGGATCTCGAATGGTATTGTTACCTTAACGCAATTGGAACGCCGTAGGGCCTGTGCAGGGCGAATTGTTAATCATGCGACCCTTGGGGTGTAAAACAATCCCTGACAATATCGTATGGGCAAAAAACTCATCTAGCCTTGGGGTATCTGAAAAACTCAAGTATTTCAATGCAGATAAATTAATGGAAGGGCCTGACTTGTGCCGTTTGAAAATACCTTGCCTGGAGGCCGGATGAGCTTTGTGACCATACGACATCGGCTATCTTTTATTCCTCTCTTGCGATATATTGAAGAAACTTATCGCGTGGGGCTTGGCGATGAGAAATCTAATTACCAAAGCCCGTAACTGGTGTTGTTTCGCCCGAGGGATAACTCGGAAGTGTCTGACCTCTGTCGCCTGAATGCAGCGTCCGCGGACTACTCCTTCCCAATGTTTCACCCTTCTCGAGCCTAAGACAATATCATTTTTTCAAAAGGAGGAATCCCATGGGTTCAAAATTGTATGTAGGTGGACTGCCGTATTCCACGACTCAAGCAGAATTAACTGACCTGTTTTCGGCACACGGCACCGTCCAATCAGCGAACGTCATTAGCGACAAATACACCGGCCAATCCCGTGGATTTGGATTTATCGAAATGTCGTCCGGAGAAGAAGCTCAAGCCGCAATTACAGCCTTACATTCTACGGAGTTAGGTGGCCGAACGTTGACGGTCAACGAAGCCAAACCCCAAGCCCCACGTACTGGTGGTGGGCGTGGAGGCTATGACGGTGGTGGGGATTTTGGAGGTAAACGCCCCAGCAGGTTCTAACGATAACCCCAATACGTCTGGTAAAAGGGAGAGGTCAAAAAGGTCTCTCCCTTTTTTATCCCGAATTCAGCAGTTGAAAAGGTCGTATGGCCACAAAACCCATCCAGCCTTGCGGTATCTGAAACATTCAAGTTTTTCAATGCGGACGAATGTATAGAAGGGACAGGGATGGTACTACGTAAATTTACCTATTTCGAAATTTGAAAAAATAGCAAGTGTGCGACAAGCCCTCCGGCCATTGGCACCCCAACGGAACAATTGTGGGATCGACTTTCAGCAGGAGCGAATTTTCGTGGGTTATGGAAGCCTAAATAATCACGGCGAGAGATTTAGTCAAAGTGAAGCGGTTGGCTGGGTTGCGGATTTGCGGACAGGTGACCCACTTTGGTCTATTCCTGTCCGCTTCACCGCCTACTAAAACTGGTAAAAAGCCCATGAACACTAAAGATTCTGAGGTGTCAGCCTGCATCTTCTAAGCTGAGGGTCGCAGTTTCGACCCCTGTACGCTCCACAGCGGATTTCTACATTTAACCCAGCCTCAGGGATTGAAATAATTTCAAGTCTGACCCTATTTTTTAATGAAGGGAAGGAAGATTGAGTTATAGATCACCCTGGAACCGTAATCCAAGATTGAGGATTCGTTGAAGAAGGTCTGAGTAGGAGAGTCCCGCACGCTCTGCGGAGTCAGCTAAATCTTCCCCATAGGCCAATTGCGCATTCGGATTGGCCTCCAAGATATAGATCTTATTCTGATCGTTTTCCGCAAGCCGCAAATCGATTCGGGCGTACCCTGAGAGCGCCAAGTGACGATACACCCGTTTGGCCACATTTTGAATTTTGTGCTGGAGTTCAGGGGACAACCCCTTGGCCTCTTGTGAGCGAATGCGATATTTTTTTTGGTACTTGTCGCTCCATTTCACTCTGGCTGTGGCAATTTTCTTGGCATCCTCTGGCATATCATCCAGCACCAGCTCCCAAATCGGGAGTACCTGAAGACGAGTATTCCCCAACACCCCGACATAGAGCTCACGCCCTTCAATATACCGTTCCACCAAGGCAGTGGTCCCCACGGTATTACTGTGGTGAATGAACTCCACCCGTTCCCGTAACTTTTCATCATCTTCAACAATGGATGCCTGCGATATCCCTAATGACGCCTCTTCGGTCATAGATTTGACAATCAATGGAAACGCCAAACGTTTTGGCCGTTTCACGGTCCTCCGGATCGGCACCACCAAAAACTCCGGCACGGAAATTCGATGATAGGATAAAATCTTTTTCGTCCATCCTTTATCCCGAGCCAACATGAGCCCTCGCGGATTACAGCCCGTGTACGGSARACCSAGTARYTCCAAATAGGASACCACGTTYTGATCRTAGGTCGRCTGGCYCGCGAAYTCCTCCAGCAAATTAAASGCAATRTGYGGCTTCAAGGTTTCGATGGCRTCTCGAATSACCCCCAAATCATTMYRCACCCCCACCGGAAASACTTGGTGMCCCAGMCCKKTYAAGGTCTYCAMCACATCAWACTCGGTTYKCCAACTSACCGTGGWMARATCAAMRCCTKTCACATCYTTCGGSGGGACMAGRTCTACATGCATGAGGGCYAGAATRCGSAGTTTYYTCATARSGCGAYYCGATGRTGSCCATCGTKYAAATARTTCATGGTYTGAACCGTYAACAARACCATRAARTCCAGTTTSGTTTGYTCYTCGKTYCCYASCAMTTTCAACTTATGCTRRCGGCAATAGGCAATCATCTYYTTCARRASYTGATCAATGGTRTATTGGTAYTCGCCGGTCCAATAGGTGACCTTCCTTCTCACGTCTTTTCGGATTTTCGACAAATACTGGTCTGCTCGTGGGTTTTGGCTGTAGTCGGGATGGTCGGAAAATAATCGGCGCAAATCCCGCTCATAAAAGTCTGGGTAATCGAGCCCATAACGATCTCGCTTTTCATGATAATGTTGGCGAAGGGTCTTCTTCAGACTCCCGATGGGATCGACACGTTGTTTATTGATGACCGGCGGAGGCTTCCCCACCAGACTCTGCATGAGTTCATCAACATACTGAAGTTTTCGAAACGCGGGCCACTCGGCATAGCGTAGCTTCCAATTGGAATCAGGATCTAACCAGACGGCGAAGGTTTCAGCGAAGTCCTCGTCCGGATGACTTTGGGCATACCACATGTCCAAATGGACGACATATCGCTTACTGTAGGGTTTTGGTGTATACCAATCGGGATAGGCCTTGGATGATTTCCCAAACAGCTCTTGCCGACGGCGGAGTCTCCGAAGCCGATAGGCATTTTCAATAGCGTGACCAGTTTCATGTCGGAGGATTCGCATACACCGTTCTGCCGTTCCCCCTTCGACTTCCAACATTTGGTTGAGTTCCAGATGTTGCAACCGCGGGTGGGCCATATAAAACGGTAATGCGATCCCGGGAATACCATCGGTTCTACTGGTTCTACTGGTTTACTTGTAAATATTGCTTTTAGCCAGTTCATTGAAAGTCCTCTTTATATTTCTTAAATGTTTTAGTTAATTCTCTGTTTTCTAGTCGTAACTTAGTATCAAATGCACTCTGTGCATCTTCGTATCCCTCATCGTAACGCCCCCGGTACTTGCTGAGCCAAGGTTCGGGAACATGCAGCGGATCGTGGGGAGCCGAAAAAGCGAGGTACGCGAGAAACGGCTTGTCATCACCCCGGTTTTCACGGATTGAATCAATAAGAAAGTCCGCATAGCTGCGGCTGGAAAAAAAGTCTTCGGGCAGTTGGTCGAGTTGGCTGGGAAGGTCCGGTGTTTGTCCTCCCCGACGCTTCCTATGGCGGCGATTCGGGCGAGCGCATTTGGTTTCAGTTGGAGGGAGTGCCCGTCGAGCACAGCTATCGGGTTATCGGCGATCTGGGAGAGTGGCAGCGGCGCATCGCGGCACCCTCGGCCGGGAATACCCGACTGGTGTTTGCGATCTGCTGCGCCTTCACCGGGCCGCTGCTGCACCTTCTTTGTGAAGAAAGCGGTGGGTTTCATTTCCGGGGCGGGTCTTC
>LXTH01000113.1 GCA_001643555.1 Nitrospirae bacterium SPGG5
CCACTCGTCCCTCAGACGCGAGTTTTTGCGCCACTTTCAATATCGTGCGTTGGCTGGCTTCCACATCACTAATCTTCGCTGGGCCTTTCGCCTCCATATCATCTTTTAAGGCCTCTGCCGCCCGACTGGACATATTCTTGAAGAATTTATCGCGCAACACTTCATCCGCCGCTCTCAAGGCAATCATCAGAACTTCTTTACTCACCTCACGCAGCAATTCCTGCATGCCACGATCATCCACATATTCCAGGTCCTCAAAGACAAACATCTTCGCCCGTATTTCTTCGGTCAGTTTTTCATTGCGGGCTTCCATCGAGGAAAGAATGGTATCCTTCACATCCTTGCCAACGGAATTCAGGACTTCCGCCACCATCCCAGCACCGCCAACCGGCACCGCATTCCGGCCCGCACCAACCCGCAATTCTTCTTCAATGACCGTATTCAATTCTTCCAACACGCTCGGCAAGACATCCTCGGTAGACGCCAGCCGATAGACGATTTCTTCACGTTTTTTCGCAGGTAACAACCCGAGCACTTGTCCCACCTGATCGGCATCCAAGTTGGCCAGGATTAAGGCACCGGTTTGTGGATGCTCGTGCGTCAGCATATTGGAAATTGACGCGGCATCAAGAACCTTGAGTGCTTCGAAACCCGCATTGCTAGACTTGCTCAAGGAGGCCAAGATTCGGCGGGCTTTATCCCGACCCAACGCTTTATTCAACACCTGGGACAGAAAGGTTTTGCCTTCAACGGAAAGCCCTGAGGTCGAAGCCAGCTTGGTAAATTCCAACATGACCAGGGAGTGATCATCAGCGCCCACACTGGCCATGCCGCCCATCTCCTGGCCCAACTGGCGAATATCCTTGGGGTCAAGCATTTTCATGACTTCGACTGCGGGCAATTCCCCCATGGCTAATAAGAGGATCGCGGATTTTTCAGAACCCGATAAAGTGTGGCCCATTATTTCACCTCAACCGCCGTCTCGGCCTGGTTCTCTTCCTTGATCCATTCCCGAATGACATAGGCCGCGGCTTGTGGATTTTGCACGGCCAGGGTCAGGGCCTTTTGCTCGGGAGTGATCACTTTCACTTTCTCTTCTTCCTGAGCCTCTATCTCGGCAACCGTCGCCGGCAACCCTGAGGGCAAGGGCGTGGCCCTTGAGGACATTAGCGGTTCAATCAGGTTTTTGACCAGCGGCTTCACCACGAGCAGCAACACGGACAGGCCCAGCAACAAGAAGACGATCGGCTTAAGGTATCCGCCCTACACGTGAAGGAACTCTTCCACCCCATGAATCGTCGATTGTTCGTCAGCATCGGGCGTGGCTTTCTCAAAGGGATAATTGACGACCTCAATTTGATCCCCTCGGTCTTCTGAAAACCCGACGGCTTTTTTGATACTATTCTCCAATTTCGCCATTTCCTCTTCACCGCGTGGCACATACTGGGAGGTTGTGTCTCCGGATTCCTCGTTCACGACTGTCTCATAGGATCCATCCACTAAGACGGCCACGGACAGGCGTTGGATCGTCCCGCTCGGCTCAATCACTTTGCTGATTTTTCGATTGATCTCATAATTGATGGTTTCGGATTTTCGCTTGGCCTCTTTGTTGCTATTGTACTCTTCGGGGGGCTCTTCGTTTGGCACATTCGACCGGGTACCAGGAACCCCGGCAGGCCCATCGCTTCCGGTCACCTTTTCCTGACTCCGTTGCTCGCTTCTCACGACCTGCGTTTCAGGATCAAACTGCTCCTCGGTCACCTCCACCTGTCGAAAATCCAGCGCCGCGGTAATGCGAACGACGGACTTGTCCAGACCCAAGACCTGATCCAACATCGTCTGCACTCGACGTTCAAAATCCGTTTCAATCGCTCGTTGCATCTCCAACTGAGACCCGCTCAATTTCACGAATCCATCCTGTTCGGGTCGGCTCAATACGTGACCACGGCTATCCACAACCGTCACCTGGGAAGGGTCCAGTCCCTCCACACTACTGGCGATTAAATGGACCACCCCTTCGACCTGGGCCTGAGTCAACGTTCCTCCGCGCTTCGAAGTCACCACGACTGCAGCCCGAGCGGGTTCTCGATCATTCGTAAATAATCGACGTTCGGGAATCACGATATGAACCCGAGCCCGTTGCACACTGGGCATCTGCCCAATGGTCCGCGCCAATTCCCCTTGTAGCGCACGACGGAAGTTAACCTTTTGGGCAAACTCCCCCACTCCCAGGCTCGTCCGATCGAAGATTTCAAACCCCACGCCACTGGCTTCCGGCAGCCCTTCCCCAGCCATTTGCATGCGCAATTTATGAACCTGATTAGTAGGCACCAGAATGGTATTCCCGTTGCCCACCATGGAAAAAGGAATCTGTTGGGCTTCCAGACGACCCGCAATGGCTTGGATATCAGCATCCTCGAGGTTCGAGAACAACACGTTCATATCCGGCTCACTCCCCACGAGCATCAGTACGGGAATCGCGGCAAGACCTAACGCCAACAGGGCCAGCAATCCCATACGCTGAATAGAAGTGAGTTGCTGAAAATTTTGCTTGACGTTATCCAGAATAGATGTGATGCCTTCTTCGTTCTCAGCCATCGTTTGAATTTACCTTGTTCGTAATACGTAATGCGTGATGAGTACCGAAAAGTGTGTATTCTTCATTGTTCAAGCACGTCATGCGTAAAGGGTAATGAGTGATGGATACACTAATGAGGGGCGACAAGTTTGTTACCCTTCACCCTTCACCCTTCACGCCTAGAGCTGTAATCGTGATACTTCTCGATACGCATCAAGCAGTTTGTTTCGCACTTGCATCATCAACTGAAATGACAATCCAGCCTTTTCGCCGGCGATGATGGCTTGATGAATGTTCATGTTTTCACCACGCGCCACAGCATCTTGCAGGCGTCCCGACTCATGCTGAATCTGATTCACATTGTCGATTGCGCCTTTCAATAACTCCACAAAACCTTGTGACTCCACTTGCCGACCAGGTGTGACCACCCCACGCTCATTAATTCCGGCCAGCGATTCAAACCCTCGAATTGTAAGATCATCCATCGGAACTCCTTTGGGAAAATCGTGAAGCGTCATACGTGAAACGTGAAGCGAAAGAAAGAAACCATTTCTTTTCCCACAGATCACTCATGACAGTTTTCACCTCACGACTTCTTCGTCATTTTCCTTACTTTCCTCATTCCTTTTTGCTCATGAGGCTTCCCATCTTCTTTGACGCTTCACGGATCACGCTTCACGCATCACGTCTGTTATCGAGCCAAGTCCAAGACTCTCAGCACCATGCTTTTTCCTGCATCGAGCACTGCAAGGTTCGCTTCATAGGATCGCGAAGTGGACAAGAGATTGGTCATCTCCTCTATAGCATTCACATTGGGCATGGCYACGAACCCCTTGTCATCGGCATCCGGATGTTTGGGGTCGTACACTTGCCGTGGAGGTCGTTGATCCTCAATGATYCGCGAGATCCGCACRCCAYTCGGCTCRGCYACCCCTCCAAATGCTACCGAAAAAACCTGRTTGAAAGGTGAGCTCTGCTGAGTAGATTGAAACACCACGTCTCGMCGGAYATACGGACCACCATCCGGGGAACGCGTAGATCCYGCATTCGCCAGATTTCCCGCAATGATGTTCAGYCGTTGACGTTGCGCACTGAGCGCRGATCCSACYAYCGAAAAYAATCGATCAATATYCATGATGCCTCCTTGTTTCGTTTCTCGTATCTCGTCGTTCGTATTTCGTCGTGTGCATTTCAGTCTGTTACGAAATACGAGGAACGAGATACGAACGAGGTTTTTTAATTATCGCCCTTCATTAATCGCGTTCCGCCATGCATCGAACCGGCCGGCCAAAAATTGTGACAGGGCCATGTACATGAGATTGTTTTCTGCCATGAGCGTCAGCTCCTCTTCGAGGTTCACGGTATTTTGATCGGCTCCCCCTCCACTGTTGGACCTCGTCACTGAAAGAAACGGACGATCACCCTCATTGATCACCGGCAAATGTCGAGCATGTGTCGTCGTAGGTAGAAGAGGGCCATTCCCTTGAACCGCAGACTGCAAAGCCTTGTGAAACGGTAAATGCATGGCGCGATACCCGGGAGTTTCTTCATTAGCAATATTCGCAGCGACGGTTTCATGAATCGCCCCTCGCACATCGAGCGCGTGCTCATAGAGTTTTGTTCCCCCATCCCAAGGCGTAATGACCATGGCGTTCCCCTCCCTACTGGGGAATGTTGAAAAAGGGCGTCAGCGGCGTTCTCGGCCCTTTGTCGTGCTCACGTACTATGAGTACGCTCCGCGCGTCAAAGGGCCTGCGGCCTTGCTGAGCGCACCTTTTTGAACATCCCCTCCTGCTCTTGGCGTTTCATAAGATGAGCCACCTGTGAACGGCATTATGAAAAAGTTTCCATTATTCAACGGTCCCCTACCAGAAAGATAGCAACCTCAGTGCCAGACTCTCTTTCTTAGCTTGTTCTGAGTTTTTCATCGTCTCCCCGACCATACCAGGAACAAACGACCAGTCCATTTTTGCCGACAAGCAATCCTTACCTATTGCGTGATGCGTCATGCGTAATCCGTGATGCGTAAAAGAACGAGATACGCTTCACGCTTCACGCATGACGCATCACATCCCCTAAACGTGGATCCCTAATTGACGATACTCCCGCAACTTATTTCGCATGGTCCGAATACTAATGCCCAACTCTTTTGCCGCATGCGTACGGTTTCCCCCGTGACGTTCCAATGTTCGCAAAATCAAATCCCGCTCCATCTCCCAGATAGAACCCGTTGGTTCCACAGACAGCGTGACCTGCGGGGCTTCTGCATCAAAAGCAAAATGCTCAATTCGTAAGGGTCCCCGGTCTGCTAACAACACCGCTCGTTCAATGGCATTCTCCAACTCGCGGACGTTGCCGCGCCAAGGACGGGACTTCAAACAGGCAAGGGCTTCCGGGGTAATCCCACTGCCAGGTCGCTGATTTCTTTTGAACGATTGCTCCGCCAGATATTCAGCAAGCAAAATAATGTCCTCCGGKCGTTCACGGAGCGGAGGAAGGGTCACGGGCAKGACACTCAATCGATAGTACAAGTCTTCGCGAAAGTTCCCSGCTTGRACTTCTWGMTKTAARTGTCGATTGGTRGTGACYAACACRCGGATATCAATGGRAATYGGCTGGCGYGMGCCAAGCCGATCCACTTCGCGTTCCTGGAGAACCCGAAGYAGTTTCGCTTRSAKSSSWAKAKYSRNTTCWGCNNGAWTKCMKMSAMSRRYAKCGTANNCCKTSWTSYGCYWRWWMAAATTTTCCGCTCCGACGGGCCAGGGCCCCGGTAAAGGCGCCTTTTTCAAAGCCGAACAACTCACTCTCCAACAACCCAT
>LXTH01000016.1 GCA_001643555.1 Nitrospirae bacterium SPGG5
GCAACGGGGTCATGTTGGCCAATGAAACGAGTGATGCCTTAACACGAATCCAAAATCTTGTAATGCAAACAGCCGGGATGATTCAACAAATTGCYGCYGCTGCKGAASAACAATCCACGACCACTCATCAGATCGCCAAAGATCTYGAGGCGGTGAGCCAAGTTGGAGAAGAAACCAGTGCRGGYGCRGAAGAGTCCGCCAAACGRAGCCATGAATTGCGTGGTCKGGCTGAAGAMCTCMAAASTATTGTSWCCACRTTCAAGGTTTAGGAMCYTKMGACAACCGTTCCTAAAGAWCYCTTCTTAACTCCTCACAACTGCATYYTGCCCAGWKGYTTGYMAATCAAASCYGGANTTGCCAAACATCTGGGMACCGYGTTCAGCNTCMTATCGTCTGTAACGCTWTCTTYCATMTYAAGACTCTCTCATAGTAMCTGTGGTATTTGRTACAATATCAGGAGGAAGGGTATTCTTCCTTCATGGGARNAAGGAGGTGGATATGGACGTAGGAAGACGCACATTACTGRCCGTGGGAACACTAATGGGAATCGGGGTCATAGCGAGAGGATTAGGATTGGGAAACGCACTTGCTAAGGAAAATCACATGAAATTTGAAGTGGTCAAAACAGATGAAGAATGGAAGGCCATACTGACGCCTGAGCAATATTTCGTCCTTCGGCAAGAAGGCACGGAGGCCCCCTTTAAGCATCACTACCATGACAGCAAAGCCGTGGGAGGCTATCACTGCGCTGGCTGTGACCTGCTGCTATTCTCGTCGGAGAAAAAGTTTGACAGCAAGACGGGCTGGCCGAGTTTTTGGGAACCGATTTCGCCAAGTGCCATAGAGACCAAGACCGATTGGACATTCATCTATCCCCGGACCGAAGTTCACTGCATGCGCTGTGGCGGACATCAAGGCCATATATTCGATGATGGGCCAGCCCCCACCGGGCTTCGCTATTGCATTAATTCGGCAGCGTTGGTATTTCGTCCAGTCTAAAGTCAACCGGGCGAGGGGCGTAGGCCCTTCGGGGTTAGTCACCCTGTGGTGATTTCAAGAAAGTGGGATGAAAACTAAGGCAGGCAGAAAAAACGCGTGATGCCGTCGGCTCTCGTTGCTCTTGGTAGCGAGAACTCAGACGGCTTTTTTGACGAGACCAGACCGCAAACACCGAGTGCACACCTTGATTCGCTGAATCGCTCCATTGACTAACGCCCGGACATTTTGAAGATTGGGGCGAAGGACCCGTTTGGTTCTGTTGTTTGCATGACTGACATTATTCCCAGCCATACGTTTTTTCCCACAAATTGAACATGAAAATGCCATGACSTYACTCCTTCTTTACTAGATTGTACCTGGCAGTCACTCTTGTTACCATACCCCCAGCCTTTCTGACAAGGGGGAATGTTGAAAAAGCATGCCCCCGAGGAGGCGAGGGGGCGTCAGCGGCGTTCTCGGCCTTTTGTCGTGCTCACGTACTGACATACGCTCCGCGCGCCAAAGCGCCTGCGGCCTTGCTGAGCACACCTTTTTGAACATTCCCCTCTTGCTCTGGACGATTCAACAAATGGACCACAAGTGAACAGCATGATTAAAAATAATCTGTTAGTCCGCAAGCCCTTAAGACAAGGCTATAGATATGGGACAAAGTCCTCCAAAATAATTTACACCCTCTCCTTCCGCTGATTATGACCATTCCATCGTTTATCTCTCGCGAGTCCTCGGAATATGTCCGCGGCTTGATCAATAGGTTGAGACGACCCATCGAACGGGCGCGCCAACTAGGCGGAGTACGAAAGGCCTCAATCACAAACCTCAATAGTTTTATTTCCGATCAAATCGTTCGAGCCTTGGGAGAGGGGGTCCTTCCCAGAAAAATTGAAGCCGAATTGCTGGCCCTTCGATCATTATTTCAGGGCAGTGAAGAATCCTCGCAGGAAAATGAGTTAAATCAATTGCACCATGCCCAAACCATCTTGGATCGAATTTCATTCATGATTGGGACAACGACCAAGCAGGTACAGTCCCCGGAGTATTCAGTGTCATCAGGGGAGCCCCCCGCCTCAAAGAAATCCAGATCACTGGGGGATGCGAAAAAACAACTCCCAAACACAGCATCTGATCGACCCCCCCATGAGGTGCCCATTCAATATGCCAAGGGGGTAGGGCCAAAGCGCGCACTGTTGCTCGAAAGGCTTGGGATTCGGACGATTGAGGATGCCTTGTGGGTGTTGCCTTGGCGTTACGAGGATCGATCGAGTATTTCAACGATTCATGCTCTCGTTAACGGAGAGAAGGCCACGGTGTCTGGAGTTATTGATCGAACGACTCTGCGTCGCACTCATCGACGCAATATGACCATTGTGTCAGTCTTCGTGCGTGATGAGACCGGGTGGATGGAAGCGGTGTTTTTCAATCAGCCCTATTTGGAGAAAACGTTTCAGGTTGGGATGAAGGTGGTGCTCAGCGGGCCGGTGAGTGCTGCCTCAGGAAGAGGAGCGCATTGGCAAATGCGCACCCCGCAGTATGAAGTCGTTGGTCCCGACGAGGATATGCTCCTCCATGTGGGACGAATCGTACCCGTGTATCACGAGACCAAAGGCCTGACGTCGCGGCAACTGCGTTGGATCATGAAGAGCCTTCTGGATGAATATCAGGGCCAGTTGCAGGAAATACTACCTCGGGCTATTCGACAACGTGAGCAATGGCCAGCCATTGGTGATGCCATTCGTCTGATTCACTTTCCAAACCAACAGACAGATCTCAATGACCTGAATGGGTGGCAAACGCCCGCGCATCGGCGACTGGCCTTCGAGGAATTTTTTGTCCTGCAAGTGGCTCTTGCCATTCGTCAACGAACCAACCAAAAGGAAATACCGGGCATAGCCTTTCACCCAACCATGCCTTTCATAGACCGGTTTCTCGCCCATCTGCCCTTTCCACTAACCGGAGCCCAACAACGAGTCATCACTGAGATTCAGCAAGACATGACACGCCCATGTCCTATGAATCGCTTAATCCAAGGCGATGTGGGATCGGGAAAAACTATAGTGGCTCTTCACGCCATGTTGCTCGCCTGTGGATCCGGATACCAAGCCGCCCTATTGGTTCCGACCGAAATCCTCGCTGAACAACACTATCTGAATCTGCAGCAATACGTGGCCAACTTGGGGCTGAATATGGCACTGGTCACCGGTGGCCTTTCAAAAAAAGAGCGGACGCGAGTGTATCAACAGATCACAGAAGGAGAAGTTCAACTGATCGTCGGCACACATGCGCTGCTTGAGGAAGCCGTGCAATTTGCCAAACTCGGGTTGATTGTGGTCGATGAACAACATAAGTTTGGTGTGCTGCAACGCGCCACGCTCCGAACGAAAGGGGTTCATCCAGACGTGTTAGTCATGACCGCGACGCCAATACCTCGGACCTTGGCCATGACCGTGTATGGGGATTTGGATGTGTCGGTCATTGATGAAATGCCGCCTGGACGGAAGCCCATCCACACCAGAGTGTTTCGCCACAGTGGCCGATCGCGGGCATATGCCTTGATTCGTAAACACATCGAGGCTGGTCGTCAGGCGTATATTGTCTATCCGCTTGTTGAGGAATCGGAAAACATCGATCTGGAAGCCGCCATGCAAGCTGCCGATCGGCTTCAACAAGAAGAGTTTCCATCGTACACGGTTGGCCTCTTGCACGGGCGTATGAAATCCAGAGAAAAGGCCCAGGTCATGACGGCCTTTAAGGATGGACTCCTGCAGGTGCTCGTGGCGACGACTGTTATCGAAGTCGGGTTGGATATTCCCAACGCCACGGTGATGGCCATCGAACATGCAGACCGGTTCGGGTTGGCTCAATTACATCAACTGCGCGGACGCGTGGGGCGTGGCGCGCATCAATCCTTCTGCCTGTTGATCAGTTCTGCTGGTCGAGGGGGAAGGCCCCAGGAAACCGATACACAGGGAGAGATTCTTCCCACAAAGAAGGTGAACTATGCTCCAGAGCTACAGCTCGGCATCAAAGAGACATGGGCTGCGCGGAATTCCCCCACAGTGACACAGACTGCGCAACAGCGGTTGAAGGCCATGGTCAACTGTTCCGACGGGTTCGCCATTGCCGAACAGGATTTGCGCATTCGTGGCCCGGGCGAGTTTTTGGGGACGCGGCAATGGGGCGTGCCGGAATTTCGCATCGCTGATCTGGTTCGAGATAGTCATCTCCTCGAACAAGCACGCGACGAAGCGTTCAAACTGGTACAACACGATCCCCACTTATCATTGCCTGAACATCGAGAGCTGAAAACCACCATGTTACGGCGATGGCAAGCCAAGTTAGATCTAGGGTCGATCGGATAAGGTTTCATGCGAGTAGCATGCATCGACATCGGCACCCTCACGTGTCGTCTGCTCATCGGGGAAGTGGACGGTCACGGCCCAGTAAAAACAGTGTACTCCGGCAGGAAGATTTTACGATTGGGTGAAGGCGTCGATCWANCSAWSYWWCYCNAMACSNCGMWSYYMYGANCTCGGGTCATCGAAGYGATAAGAGAGTGGCAAGGAGTGATTGATCAACATGGTGTCCAAGCMTCCAYKGCCGTGGCCACGAGCGCYGTRCGAGAAGCTYRCAATCGTGARGAATTCCTYCAACGAGTMAAACAGGAAGCCGGGRTKGARGTTGAAGTCATTGATGGAGAAGAGGAGGCRCGRCGAACRCTYCTRGGKCTTCGCTCAGGGTTCCCGGACCATATTCATGACATGCTGGGCCTCGACATTGGCGGCGGCAGCACRGAATTTATCGTMAGTCGCGAGGGGCAAGAACTCCAAACTATCTCGATTGACATGGGTGTAGTCCGATTATCAGAGCGTGTATTAAAAAGTGATCCGCCATCAGCATCTGAAATTCAAGAAGCCGAACAACTCATCCATTCCTCAACCCAACGAGCTCTAACCACCCTAGGCGACACATCTGGCCTGACCTTCGTCGGAACCGCCGGGACCATCACCTCCCTGGCGGCCATCGCCCAAGGGCTCACGACATATGTTCCCGAGCGCATACATAATTATACCCTGACACTCGAAACGGTGAAACGCATTGAGCAAACCATTTTCCCTCTAAAAAAATCAGAACGCACCAGCATCCCCGGGTTAGAGCCAGGCCGCGAAGAAGTCATTGCCGCCGGCACACTCATTCTCCGTTGCATCATGGAAGAACTCCGGCAGGATCAATGCCTCGTCAGCGAATACGGACTACGGGAAGGGGTCTTAGTGAATCTGGCGCAACAATCTGGCAGGAGCGGCCAGGCTTAAAATGAAAAATCTAGGGGGCAACTTCGAAGAAATAAAAACGCAGGACAGTTTTACTAAGAATTCCAGTTTTAATCGAGTCTGACCGCATGCCGTCATCGGCGGTGTGTCTCGCGGGTTGAAGTCCCGCGAAAGGAGTTGTTCGTACACCTTTC
>LXTH01000213.1 GCA_001643555.1 Nitrospirae bacterium SPGG5
GTCTCCGGGGCGGCCGGGCGGAGCGGCTCGTCTACCAGGACGACAACGTGAGTCGCTTGATCAAGGCCGACGACGCCGATGTGTTCGCCTACGTCGCCCAGGACTTCGACGACCCGCCGGACTACTTCGTGAGCGACCGATCCTTCCGCTCGCCGAAACAGGTCACGGCCGTCAATCCCTTCCACGACGACTACGCGTGGGGGCACAGCGAGCTGGTCCCGTACATCAACCATCGAGGAAGGAGGCTGCACGGGGCCCTTTTCTACCCGGCCGACTACGATCCGTCGATGAGCTATCCGATGATCACGTACGTCTACGAGATCCCGTCGCAGTCGGCGAAGCAGTACGTGGTTCCGTCCGAGCGGTTGTACTACAACTGGGCGGTGTGGACCGCCCAGGGATATTTCGTCTGGCAGCCCGACATCGTCTTCGACACCAGGKRTYMTGGCATCTCCTCGATACACTGCTGTGTTGGGGTTGCGCCATGTCAATCGAAGTTTCCCCTGAACAACACGCTTTTTGGCTTCTTCCCCAATCGATATGACATCGACCAGCATCGTCATTCGTCCTGGCGCATGCTGAACCGGATCCGCAATCACCCCCGATAGGAGCACTTCTTGTTCACCAGCTTTTTGGAGAAGGGCACCTGCGGAATTATGCCATTCGCCCACATTCCAATAACCAACGCCACACAGCAAACAGGCATAGAGAATGAGACTTCTTTTGGATGTCAACCGACCTTGACGCTCACACCACGTGAGACCAATGGCACAGAGAACGAGGATGGAGACAATGGAAAAGGGAATATAACGAACATAGGACCCGAACCAGAGGCCTACAAGGAAGGACACAATACAGGGCAGGAGAACTGAAGGCACGCCAATTAGAAAAAACTGAATTAGCCGATTGTGGCTTTGACCACGCCAACTAACTTATCCGCCACGTGACGGATTTGAGCGTCATTTTGTCCTTCGACCATCACACGGACGAGGGGTTCCGTTCCCGAGTACCGAACGAGTATTCGGCCCGTTCCATTCAAGGCTTCTTCACATGAGCGAATCGCCTGTTGCAATTCAGGAAGAGACGACAGATCAGGTTTATGGGAGACTTCAACCCCAAGCAATACCTGAGGGACCGCTTCCATACATCGGGCGACATCCGAAAGTGGACGAGCAGCCCGCTTCATGAGCTTCAACATTTGCAGGCCGGAGATCACCCCATCCCCGGTTGTATTGTAATCCAGGAATATCAAATGCCCCGATTGTTCGCCTCCGAGGTTGTAGCCATCGGCAAGCATCCGTTCGAGGATGTACCGATCCCCCACAGGTGTGCGAATGAGTGTAAGACCAGCTTTGCGTAAGGCGGCTTCAAATCCAAAATTACTCATCACGGTTCCGACAACCGTCTGTTTGTGTAACCGTCCACGTTGCTGGAGATCAAAGGCAAGCGCGGCTAAAGCCTGATCACCAGTGACGACGTCACCCTGCTCATCGACAAACACCGATCGATCAGCGTCTCCATCCAGGGCAATGCCAATGTCTGCACCCTGGGCTCGCACCACATCTTGGAGGCGTTCAGGACACATGGCTCCGAATCCTGCATTGATGTTCGTGCCATCAGGATCATCGCCAATCACATGCACTTCGGCGCCCAACTCCCGAATAACCTTGGGAAACACGGAATAGCCTGCGCCATGAGCACAATCGAGAACGACCTTGATCCCCTGGAAATCCATATCACGAGGCAGAGACCGTTTCACGAATTCAATGTACCGACCTTCCGCATCATCAATACGATGGGCTTTGCCGATCTCACTAGCTGTCGGCCGAAGATGCTCGATTTCGTTGGAAAGAATGAGTTCCTCCATCCGCAGTTCCATATCATCGGGAAGCTTAAACCCATCATGGGAGAAAAATTTAATCCCGTTGTCTTGATAGGGATTATGCGAAGCCGAGATCATCACTCCAGCATCGGCACGAAGGCAACGCGTGAGAAAGGCCACCCCTGGAGTTGGCATCGGCCCCACCAGCAACACATCAACACCCATCGAGCAAATCCCGGAGGTCAACGCCGACTCCAACATGTACCCGGACAACCGGGTGTCCTTGCCAATGACAATTTGATGACGACCTTCACGACGCTTAAACAGGTGAGCCACTGCCCGACCTAACTTCATGGCGGTTTCACTGGTTATCGGCTCTAAATTGGCAACACCTCGCACACCATCTGTCCCGAATAACTTCCGCATGAACCCTCCTAGTTCCAATGAGCTCGTTTAATCGCCGTGGCCATCGTCACCACGTCACGCATCTGCTCAACATCATGAACCCGAACGACATGGGCACCGTGCAACACCGCTGTAGCCACCGCTGCCGCCGTTCCCATCATCCGTTCACCAACAGGCTTATTCAAAACCGTTCCAATAAACGACTTATTCGACACCCCAACTAATACCGGTTGTCCCAAACTTTCAAAGGAAGCCAGCCCGTTCATGAGACTGAGATTTTGCTCGGTGGTCTTGCCAAAACCGATTCCCGGATCAATCAGGATTTGCTCACACCGGATACCATACGATTCAGCCACCTCAATTCGATCCCGTAAAAACCTTTTCACATCCTCAACTACATTGTCATAGTGACAACAATCCTGCATGGTCTCTGGATCACCCTGCATGTGCATCAGCACGACCCCGGCCTGAGCTTCAGCCACCGCATGTCCCATATCCGAATCAAACTCCAAAGCACTGATATCGTTAATAATATGGACGCCCCAATCAAGCGCTCTCCTCGCCACTTCCGCCTTTTTTGTATCCACCGACAGTGTGACCTGACACTGTTTTCCAAGAACCTGCAAGACCGGTCGAAGACGCCGAAGTTCTTCCTCCGCATTAATACCGATTGAACCCGGTCTGGAAGATTCAGCCCCTACATCAATTATATCCACACCAGCAGCAATCATGTGTTGTGCCTGATCAAGGGCATACTGAGGGTCCAGGAAACGGCCTCCATCAGAAAATGAATCCGGGGTGACATTCAACACGCCCATCACTAACGGACGAACACCAAAAGGGATSCGTTTGGYTCTGGCACGAATCCATCGTTCAGTGTCTTCCRTGACTGAACCCGACATGAAAATGGACTCCTCWGAMRGGGAGGTTAACGATTTATTCGGACGTCAGGAAAACATCCTTGAGCGATGGAGAGAGNATMRGAARWGMKNTTSAGMMGNGAATGCCKRGAYCKNTWTCSWMYRCCNGKCNTTCNNCTTGAACCTATGGGGACTCAGGGGATGATCGCGATTGCCAGAAACCCTATCAGGAAATTTGTGCAGCCTCCTGAACAATTGTCCCCGAATTGATGAYCTGGTCAATTTCTAACGAGTCCAATACTTCCTTTTCCAACAGCGCTTCCGCCAGAGCCCTCAAGGTATGGATATGTTCCGTCAACACCCGCTTCGTGCGATCATAGGATTCCACAATAAGCCGTTTAATTTCATAGTCAATCTCTAAAGCCATTTGATCACTGATTTCATGGCGTTGACTGAGTTCCCGACCAAGGAAGACTTCCGCCTCTTTTTTCCCAAAGGTGACGGGTCCGAGCTTGGCACTCATACCCCATTCACACACCATTTTTCTGGCCAAATCGGTGGCCCGTTCAATATCGTTTCCTGCTCCTGTGGTCACATCCTTAAACACCAGTTCCTCAGCCACTCGCCCGCCTAACAAAATCGACAGGGTGTTAAATAAAAATTCTTGCGAATAACTGTGCCGATCATCCGTCGGCAACTGCATGGTCATTCCCATCGCCCGACCACGCGGGATGATCGTCACCTTATGAACAGGGTCAGTGCCCGGCAACAATTTCGCCATGAGGGCATGACCAGCCTCATGATACGCCGTCGTTCGCTTTTCTTCTTCGCTGAGCACTAAACTCTTGCGTTCCACCCCCATCATGACTTTATCTTTAGCATTTTCGAAATCGACCAATTCCACAACCTTCTTATTCAGTCGAGCCGCCCACAAGGCAGCCTCGTTGACGAGGTTTTCCAAATCCGCCCCGGAAAAGCCAGGCGTTCCTCTACCAATTTGCTCAAGATTGACATCTGTCGCGATAGGCACCTTCTTGGTGTGAACTTTCAGGATTTCAACGCGACCCTTGATATCGGGATGATTCACCATGACCTGCCGATCAAACCGCCCTGGCCGGAGTAACGCTGGATCCAAGACATCAGGACGGTTCGTCGCTGCGACCAGAATCACACCTTCCGTCGTATCAAAACCATCCATTTCCACGAGCAGTTGGTTCAGGGTTTGTTCACGCTCATCGTGCCCACCTCCAAGTCCAGCCCCACGCAAACGGCCAACCGCATCGATTTCATCGATGAAAATGATACAGGGAGCGTGTTTTCTCCCTTGTTCAAACAAGTCACGAACCCGAGAGGCACCAACACCTACAAACATTTCAACGAAGTCAGATCCGCTGATGAAAAAAAATGGGACCGCGGCCTCACCTGCAATAGCTTTGGCCAAGAGTGTTTTCCCAGTCCCTGGGGGGCCGATGATAAGAACACCTTTAGGAATGCGTCCCCCAAGTTTCTGAAACTTTTGCGGATCCTTTAAAAAATCTATAATTTCAACGACCTCATCTTTCGCCTCGTCTATACCAGCCACATCGGCAAACGTGACTTTCTTTTTATCTTCCGTCAGCATTCTGGCACGACTTTTCCCAAACGACATTGCGCGATTACCACCCATTTGCATTTGTCGCATCAAAAAGAACCATAGCCCCAGGAATAGAATAAATGGTCCCCACGTGACCAGGAACGTGATATACCAGGGGCTATCAACCGGTGGTTTGGCTTCTATTTGCACACCTTTTTCCCTGAGGGCTTTCACCAGATCGGGATATTCAACCGTAAAGGTGTTAATCCGCGTCCCATCTTTCAACACAGCACTAATTTGATTATCTTTCATGGTCACCTTGGAAATTTCACCACGTTCCAGGTGCAACATGAATTCGCTAAAAATAACTGGTTCTTCAGTAGGTTGTGATGGGACTGTAAACAAATTGAACAAGAGAATCATAAACAGGCCAACAACCACCCAAAACAGTAAATTCTTTACTCGAGAATTCATTCGAGTTCTCTTCCTCCTAGACTATAATTTCTCTGTAGATGTGGATCGGAATAATCATTAAAAACAATGAGGCAATCTCACAAATACTACCATGGGTATTGAATCTATGACAACCAAATCCCCTCTAGCTTTTTCAGAAGCTCGTTCATTATCCAGTTTTCCATGACCCAACCCATTGAATTTCCAGTCGATTCTTGGCTATTTCAAAATTTTTCAGGCGGAGAACTGTGTGGTGGTAGTGAGGGAAG
>LXTH01000221.1 GCA_001643555.1 Nitrospirae bacterium SPGG5
TTCCATTTATTAGATGCAGGGGCGAAACCCTACATAAAAAAACTAACTCATTAATCCTGGATTCTCCCCCTCCTTTGTAAGGAGGGGCCAGGGGAGGTAGAATCCTCCAGCCATGGAGCCCCTCGAACTCGTCAAACAGTATCATGAGCAGACCAAGCATGAATTTAATCATTATGCCCGATCTCTTGGGTATTTGGATTGGGCCAACCAGCCTGATCCTTTTCGGCGATATGAAGGGGCACCCTTGGTTAAATTGCCCTTGCTCAGCCTGGAAGACGATCCCCTCTCACCTCCCTACGATTTAATCTATCAACGCGACACCATTGCCCCCCAGCCTTTGAACCTACACGGCCTTTCCCGATTTTTTGAGTACGCCCTGTCGATCACCGCCTGGAAAGAATACGGCGGCAATAAATGGGCGTTGCGTAGCAATCCATCCAGCGGAAATCTTCATCCAACCGAAGGATATTTGTTCATCGGCCAGTCGGCTGAGGTGCCTTTTGAGTCTGGCCTCTATCACTATGCCCCAAAGGAGCACGGCTTAGAACATCGGCTCGCTTGTTCGGAGGAGTCGATTCAACGCCTGCTCAACCCTTTTCCCTCTCGTACATTTTTGGTTGGACTCAGCTCGATTCACTGGCGGGAAGCCTGGAAGTATGGCGAGCGAGCCTTTCGCTATTGTCAGCACGATATTGGCCATGCCATTGGCTCACTGCGCATCGCTGCTGCCACATTAGGTTGGCACATGATCATTCTTTCGGGCATGGATGATCCAACTGTTGGAGCCCTCCTTGGGCTGAACCGTTTGCACGAATTTGAGCAGACCGAGATGGAATTTCCCGAGTTGATCGCTGCGGTGTTGACCACTCATGATTTCTCTTTTGCATCACTCCCGTTAACTCTTGACCAGGAAGCTGTGGAAAGTTGCGCTCGAGGAACCTGGAAGGGCAAAGCGAATCGACTGAGTCGAGACAATCCTATTCCATGGGAAATCATTGACGAGGTCACAAAGGCCTCATGGAAACATTCCACCGAAACTCCCACCGCTCCTTTTTATCCCTCAYSSSMAMYCAWTNMCSANRWMWSRRMGRSSKSRTSGAAAMANWCCANCKAWWCWYSMACNYGMKCSWKTWKWTYCCTCGCCYCCCATTGRWGGGAGAGGTGAAGRTGARGGGGRCGCCACTCAACCCGAGGACCSGGCAGAYAAGAATGAAAGWTCGGTTGTTTCCGCTGGACAAATTATTCATCAACGYCGGAGTGCRGTGGCYTTAGACGGAAAGACTTCGATTTCAGCCATTCGTTTCTTCACCATGCTTGAGCGGGTTTTTCCTCACGCTCAYTTGCCAGCTTGCCAACGGTCTATGCCCTGGGACTCTATTCCGTGGGACCCCACAATTCATCTCGCCTTGTTCGTACACCGGGTAGATGGATTGCTCCCAGGTATCTACCTGTTACTTCGAAGATCTGACCCTGAGCTCAAGGAACATTTTCAAAAATCTATGCACGAGCAATTCGTATGGAAGACGCCAGAGGGATGCCCAGGAGGGCTTCCCTTGTATCTGTTAGAAGACGGGAATGCCCAAAACCTTGCGACCCAAGTCAGTTGTGGGCAAGAGATTGGCGGACAAAGTGCTTTTTCTTTAGGAATGATTTCGGAGTTTGATTCCGCGTTAGAAACCCATGGGCCGTGGTTTTATCGTCGCCTGTTTTGGGAAACGGGCCTCATCGGTCAAGTGCTCTATTTGGAAGCAGAAGCGGCTGGTGTACGTTCAACAGGTATAGGCTGCTTTTTCGACGATCCGGTTCATCGCGTGCTTGGTTTTTATCCCAGCACCCAGTTTCAGTCGTTGTATCATTTCACGGTCGGCGGCCCTGTTGAAGATCATCGCCTCACGACTTTGCCCCCGTATGGTGATCGCTAAGTACTGATGGAATCCAGGAACGATGAAACCCAAGCCGCTTCCTCGCACGTTTTTTGACCGTCCAACGTTATCCGTTGCAAAAGAACTGTTGGGCAAATATCTCATTCGAGATACGAACGACACCCGTATTACTGCTCGCATTGTAGAAGTTGAGGCCTACATTGGAGAAAAAGATTTGGCATGTCACGCGTCAAAAGGGCGTACCAAACGCACTGAAGTAATGTTCGGTCCTGCCGGGGTTACCTACGTGTATCTGATTTATGGCATGTACGATCTTCTGAATATCGTCACGGAGTCAATTGATTTTCCAGCGGCTATTCTGATTCGCGGCATTGAAGTGACCGGGAGCAACGCGGACGGCCCACCCACTCGGATTGAGGGACCAGGACGATTGACACGGTTTCTGCACATCAATCGAGACCTGAATGGATTCGATATGACTGTTGGACACACGTTGTGGATGGAAGATCGAGGGGAACCTATTCCTCGTCAAGCCATCCGCGCTTCACCCCGGATAGGAATCAATTTCGCTGGTGAATGGGCAAAAAAACCGTGGCGTTTTTGCTTAGGGCTCGCGCAAAAATAACTTCCCCTGTTTGGGCGTCGATCCATCCCGTCTAGCGGCGTTGCTCGTCCCTTACATACCAAAGAGTATGCGCAGTCCTCGCGCCTTGCCAGACRGGTGTCTCAGCACCCCAAAATGGGATGTTATTCTTACGCGAACCCTTAGTTCGGCGATTTTTGGGACTAAGGGGATAAGGGGAAGGCGTTGAAATCAACGATAACGGAAAAAAAGGATAAAGAAAATTCAAAAACAACCGATAATCTTAAAGACATTCGAAAATATTCCCAAACAAAACGAGCACTTCAAGCCAAAGGCCGTTCCCACCCATAAGGAGGATCTCACATGTCTGCTGTTGAATTGGAAGAACCCCAAACCATGTACACTCCCCCAACCGACCTCTATTCTGACTTTCCAGGTGATCACGGCTCGGGCGACTCTGACCTTGGTACAGAAAAAATTGTCGCCTTCATTGGCCAGGGCGTCGAATTCAAAGGGACCATCATCTACAAGGGTAGCGTACGAATTGATGGCCGGTTAGAAGGCGAGTTACACACCGAAGGCACGCTCCTCGTTGGGAAAGAAGCCGTCATCACCGCGAAGATTAGTGCAGGTTCCGTGATCAGCAAAGGCAAGATCACCGGCGATATCATCGCCAATGAAAAAATACTGTTGCTGTCATCCGCCAACATGGACGGGTCACTGAACACCCCACAATTGTCCATTGAAGAAGGGGTGATCTTTAACGGCACTATTGAAATGAAGCGATAAGCTCGAGGAGGGGAAACCTTTTCCCTTCCTGAGCATTCTGGCTGCCAGAGAATCACCGAATCCATTCCCATACGACGCCGGGTTATTATTCGCTCCTCAATCGGGACCTGCCCCATCTGTGTAAGGTCAGAACCCAGTTGGCCCTCCCCTCGATTTTCGTATTAACGTCCTGCATTATTTCTCTCCGTTGATTTCGCGCCAAAGAGAACAGCCTTGTTACATATAATCTGGGCTAGGAGCCTGTCCAAGGTTAGACGAATCTACTGCGGCTGTGCTGGATTTGGCCAGATCTTCCGATCCTTTTCGTTGAACCTAGAAACAGCAAGTTGGATCACAAAAGTCCGCGCAAGCTCTTGGCGCACCTCGCAAAAGAGAAAAATRTCTCATCACCACAAAGGTGACCACGACTTTTTCTCTTTCACGATGCACACCAATATCTTACACGTCTTTTTTGCGCCCAACTGCTGTTTCTAGGTTCAAAGGACTTGCACCTCAAGCTGTTGAACATGCTCGGCACACTGGTTTTGGGTCCTTTGGTGGAAACCAAAGGCCTGTTCTGAGTACAGTCGAAGGGACCTCGTCGGCAGGGACGAAACCCTGCATCTAATAATTCTCCAACGAAACATACCTTCGTCAAAGAAAAAACCACCCTGGGTTCCCGATTAAAAGCGTCGGAGACGACGGACGTAGCGAACCCTCTCGCTCTTGATCGTATTACAGCAGCATCGTATGCTGAGTAAACATGTGCCACCGCCTGCTAACGAGAACATTTTCCAGTATTCACCGGCTTCCTAATATTCCCGCACTTCGCCACAACATTCTCGGCCTATTATGATTCGTGTTGACCAATTGACCATGCAGCTACAAGCCGGAGGGCATGTGGTGTCGATTCTCAAAGGGCTCACCTTTGAGGTGCCGCAGAAGCAAATGGTGGCGATTGTAGGGCCTTCGGGAAGCGGGAAGTCTACGTTGCTCGGACTCTTGGCCGGGTTGGATACACCCACTTCCGGGTCGATCCAATTGAATGGCCAGGAAATCACCTCATGGACAGAGTACCAACTCGCCCATTTTCGACGTCAGAACATCGGATATATTTTTCAGTCTTTTCATCTCATCCCAACCTTGACGGCCCTAGAAAATGTTGCGCTGCCTTTAGAACTGAGTGGGGATATGTCTGCCGACACTCGTGCCCAGGAGTTGTTAGAAGCCGTGGGATTACAGGATCGCCAAGGGCATTACCCCAGCCAACTTTCAGGCGGAGAACAGCAACGGGTCGCCGTGGCCCGAGCCTTTGCCTGCCGTCCTCCTATTCTCCTGGCCGATGAACCCACCGGCAATTTGGATAGTGCCACGGGTCAGATGGTGATTGATCTGTTACTCAACCTGAATCGTGACCAGGGAAGTACGCTGGTCTTGGTCACCCACGATTCAACACTCGCCGAACGCACGGAACGGATCATCACTCTGCATGATGGCATGATTGCATCAGACCAATCTCGGGCCTCGTAAATTCATCATGCTTCAACACAGGATACCCATTTCACTCAAAATGGCTTGGCGAGAAACGCGAGGCAGTTGGCACCAGTTTGTATTTTTTTTGGTGTGCTTGGCTATTGGAGTTGGAGCAGTAGTGGGCATGGAGCTGTTTGCGACGAATGTGGAAGGCATGATCCTGGGAGATGCCAAAAGTTTATTGGGAGGCGATGTGGAGATTCGGCTTGCCCGTCCCCTGAGCGATTCCGGGCAAGAGGTACTGGCCTCTTTAGAAAAGCGCAAGATGGAAGTGACTCATGTTCGAGAACTGGTTGGAATGTCCGCCGTGCAGGAGGTAGAGAGAAACGTGAGGGGACGAGAAAATCCCTCGCTTCGATCCACGCAACTCGTTGAACTCAAAGTGGTGGAATCAAACTATCCGCTCTATGGCCAAGTTGTTGTGTCTCCCGCGCAGCCGTTTCACACATTGATCTCCCCTGCGACGACCTGTCCGGACAATCCTTGCTTTGGGATCGTGGTCCAAGAATCTCTGCTCATCACCTTAGGCATAGAAGTCGGATCGCATATCAAACTCGGGCAGGCCTGGTTCGAGATTAAAGGGATATTGATCAAAGAACCTGACCGTGTGGCCAGTGCCTTTAGCTTGGGGCCACGTGTAATGATTTCCGACGAGGGTTT
>LXTH01000226.1 GCA_001643555.1 Nitrospirae bacterium SPGG5
AAACAACAAATCTGGATTTCGATAGTGATCGGGAATTTTCGGTCGAAATGTTTCAAGGACATTGAGTTGCGTATCGAGAGTTTGCGCTTCATTAAGTTGGTAGGAATATTCCCCTTTCCATCGAAAAGTCTTTCCGCTGCGGCGCTCGAGTCCAGAGATATCGATTCCCCGGCTTTTTAAAAATTCAATGTGCTTCTCGGGGAAGTCCTCGCCAACCACGGCGATGAGATCCACCCTTGTAAAAAAACTGGCCGCGATTGAAAAATAGGTTGCCGACCCTCCCAAGACATCTTCCACTTCACCAAACGGGGTCTTGACCGTATCAAAGGCAACGGACCCCACCACTAACAATTTCCCCATGTCATCCACTCCTTTGTGATTTTTTCTTAGGGGCTGTTGAAAAAGCATGTCCTGAGTCTTTTCGAAGGATCCCCCAGCGGCGTTCTCGGCCCGTTGTTGTGCTCACGTACAAGAGTACGCTCCGCGCCCCAACGTGCCTGCGGCCTTGCTGGACGGACCTTTTTGAACAGCCCCTTGTCCTGCTGGTACTTTTAGATATTGAATGGCTTTCGCCAGATTGAGAAATTTTTGAGTTATTCAACGCTTCTTCTTAGTTTTAGGCGGCAGAAATAACTGATAGCGCCGTTTGGCCAAAGCAGAAATCGCGGTTGGCGACGTCACGATAGCCTGTTGCAATGCGGTTCCACATCCACAGGTCCGTGACCCAGCCATATACTCCAGCGCTTGTACGATCACGTGTTTGGCCTGCGCCACATTGTCATGCATGATGTTCAAAATAGCTTCAACCGTCACCGATTCCTCGGTCTCATGCCAGCAATCGTAATCCGTCACTAACGCCAGCGTGGCGTAACACATTTCCGCCTCGCGCGCGAGCTTCGCCTCAGGAATATTGGTCATACCGATCACGTCCACACCCCATTGCCGATACAGCATGGACTCTGCCTTGGTGGAAAATTGAGGCCCTTCGATGCACACATAGGTGCCTCCAACATGGGTGGTCACCCCCACCTGTTTGGCCGCGCGACCAACAATCCCTGAGAGATCACTGCAGATCGGCTCGGCAAAGGCCACATGCGCGACCAGGCCTCGATCAAAAAACGTTCCCATTCGTTGACTCGTCCGGTCAACAAACTGATCCGGCAAGACGAAATGCCTCGGCTCGATATGTTCCTTCATGCTCCCAACGGCACTGACGGAAATGATCCTGGAAACCCCAAGAGATTTGAGGGCATAGATATTGGCGCGATAGTTAATCATCGATGGGCTGATCCGATGCCCTCGACCATGCCGCGATAAAAACCCGACTCGTTGTCCGGCAAGTGTTCCGATCACGATAGCATCTGACGGCTTCCCAAAAGGCGTGGCTACCCGCACTTCACGAATGCGAGTCAATCCTTCCATTTCATACAGACCACTGCCGCCAATTATGGCAATATCCGCTCGAGGTTTTACCGCCATAGTCATAAAGCTCTACCCAAAAATAAGTTGAACAAATCTGGGGAAAATCCGAATCTCGAATCCCGAAATCCGAAACAAATTCAAATGACAAAATGACAAGAGAAAATTCGAAACAAATTYATCATGATATGTTTAAAACATTTGAATTTCGGATTTGTTTCGTATTTCGACATCCCTATTTCGAGTTTACTTTTTTAGCATGATCCGTTTTAAACATTCGAATTTGCATTTTGGGTTTGTTTCGTATTTCGAGATCCGGATTTCAAATTTATTGTTTTGAAATCCTCGTTACATTCCAGACCTGCGAAAAATTTAGTCACTTGTCCCATAGTTCGAGTCATGATGCTGGACAACGATTCATCGGGCAACACCGTGATCCATTCGATCTGAGGTTCTTTCCGGAACCACGTCATTTGTCGTTTGGCAAAATGACGCGTATCCCGCTTGAGCCGACGCACGGCTTCATCAAAGTCATATTCGCCTTCCAGAAAACCTGCCATTTGTCGATAGCCCAAACTTTTCATTGACGTCAGACTTCGCGCATATCCTTGAGACAGAAGCCGACGCGTTTCTTCCACTAACCCTTTTTCGATTTCCACGTGGACTCGTTCTTCGATGCGTCGATAGAGCGCGTCTCGATCCATCGTCAACCCAAGCAGCAGGGCCGTAAAGGGTCGTTCTTGAAACCCATGTTGTTTGTGCACATGACTGGCCGGCAAACCCGTTTGTCGAAAAATTTCCAATGCACGAAGTACTTTGACTGAATCGTTGGGATGTACCCGACGTGCCGTCTGCAGATCAACCTTCACAAGTTCCTGATACAACGCAGCAAGCCCTCGTTCTTGCGCCTCTTGTTCTAATTGACGGCGCAGGGTCCAATCCACCGGAGGCCCAGGCCAAAGCCCTCGCAACAAGGCACGAACGTACAGCCCCGTTCCTCCCACCACAAGGGGAATACGATGTTCCTGATGAAGCCGATCAATTTCAGCAACCGCGTGACGACGATATTCTCCCACATTGAAAGGCTCGTCAGGGTTCACTAAATCGATGAGGCGATGCGCAACTTCTCGCCGTTCTTGCAAAGACGGCTTATCCGTTCCGATATCCATCCCTCGATAGACTTGCGTGGAATCAGCCGTGAGCACCTCTGTGCCCAACCGCTTAGCCACTTCGATGGCCACCCGGCTTTTGCCAATCGCCGTAGGGCCCACCAATACAATCAATGGACGCTTGGAGGTATCAAAAGCACGAACCGGGTTATCATGTATAGGGTGTTCAGTCATCCTGCTATATCCTTCGAAAAATTCGGTGCAATTCATCCATGGAAAACCGCATCGTGACCCGCCGCCCATGAGGACAGGTCATGGGAAACCCTTCCTTGACCCAATCTTCCAACACCAACTTCATTTCCGGTTCGGCCATGGCACGCCCGGCTTGAACCGCACCTTGGCAAGCCATTGAGGCTAAAATGGGCCGAATGCGCTTTTCAATGGAGTCCAGAGATTTCCATTCGGTCAGGTCATCGACCAAATCTTGCACGAGCGCAGCATAATCCATTTGTCCCAGCAGGGCTGGCACGGATCGCAGGACAAAGGCCGATTCGCCAAAGGGCTCCATTTCTAATCCCAAACTCGCCAGCTCTGGTAAAGCCGATTGCAACAAAGCCGCCGTGTGCGGTTGAACGTCAACCGGCTCGGGGATCAACAACGCTTGCGATTGAACCTTCCTCTCTAACCAGCTCCGCCTCAGCCGTTCAAACAGCACACGTTCGTGTACCGTGTGCTGATCCACCACATGGAATTCCTCACCCACCTGAGCCACAATATAGGTAAGACTCATTTGGCCAAGAACTCGAACCGTGTAATCAGGATCGAGTACATAGGAAGCCCTCGCCTCATGCGCCACGCCGTCTTCATGGTTGTCCTGTGAAAACAGTTGGACCACATTCTTGGATGCACCACTTGATGTCGCCATCTCACCACTAGATTGGTCCCGATCAACGGAACTCCCTCCCTTCGTATCCTGGCCGGAGAACCCTCGTTGATCAACAAACGATTTCGGTTGATGAGTCCACTCTTTCTCCTGAATGTGAAGATCATCCACCGGCAGCATCGCAGACTTTCGCTGAAGCTGACGTCTCACTGCTTCCTTCACCACCCGATGCACCACATCGGGCGCAGAGAACTTCACTTCTCGTTTGGACGGATGCACATTTACATCAACTTCCCTTGGATCGATTTCTAGGAGAATCGCAAAGACCGGATGCCGACCTTTTGGCAAGAACGACCCGTAGGCTTCATACATCGCATGTGAGATAGTGGAATTTTTTATCGATCGGCCATTCACAAATATTTCCTGCGGTGTGCGACTCGTTCGAGTGTGGTAGGGATGAATGGCGATGCCCTGTACCGTAACCGCACCACGCTCAAACGCGATGGGCAGCATAAGATCCATCAACTTGGTCCCATAGAGTTGAAGCAGGCGATCTTGCAACGACCCCACCGCCGGAAAATCGAACACCACATGGTTATTATGCGTCAACCGAAAGTGAGTCGAGGGGCGGGCCAGGGCTGCTTGTTGCACCACATGGCACATGTGCGAGAACTCCGTGGCGGTTGATTTGAGAAACTTTTGGCGGCCCGGGGTATTGAAGAACAATTCCTGGATTTCGATTCGTGTCCCAGGAGAAGACGCATGATCTTCGACCGAAGACACGGGGCCGCCATCGGCGATAAGCAGAGTGCCAACCGACTCGTCTTTCTTGGTGGTGAGCAATCGAAACTTGGAGACTGCGGCAATACTGGGCAAAGCTTCACCACGAAAACCAAAGGTCGAAATGGACCACAAATCTTCGATACTCGATAGCTTGCTCGTCGCAAACCGTTGGCACGCCAGTTGAGCATCGACCCGCGTCATCCCTTCGCCGTCGTCAGTCACCCGAATCAGACGTTTCCCCCCTTCGACCACATCAACCATAATCATTGAGCTGCCCGCATCCAGACTATTGTCAAGCAGCTCCTTCACCACTGATGCAGGCCGATCGACAATTTCACCCGCAGCAATCTGACAAGAGATGGATTCAGGCAAGATTCGGATTGTTGTTTCAGGCGGCATAGTCATACATTCTCAGAACCATTCAAGCGAAACGAGCTATCGTAATAAAAGAGGGAAGGGTTTGGAAAGGGCTGCGATGGAGCCTGTCGAATAATAGACAAATCTTTATAAAGCCGTTCACATGTGACTCATCTTACTGAAACTCTAAGAGCAGGAGGGGGAATGTTCAAAAAGGTGCGCTCAGCAAGGCCGCAGGCCCTTTGGCGCGCGGAGCGTACGTCAGTACTTGAGCACGACAAAGGGCCGAGAACGCCGCTGACGCCCTTTTTCAACATCCCYGGGTCAATACGAATTGATGACGACTGATTCAGGCGTCCGGGAATCGCAAGTGCAACGCACAGCGAGCGCAACACGTTGGCATTTCCTAGAGCTTGTTTGACGCCGGCATTACGGTGCCGCAGTTTTTACAGGTGCGATGCGCATCGCTCGCGACAAAGCGATCGAAAACGGGCAGAAAGTCCTTCTCAATGTTGGTCAGGTGAAAATACTCTTCGTAAAGCTTGTCGTGACAGTTTTCGCAGAACCACATGAGCCCGTCCTTCTCCTCCGGTAAGCGCTTGCGCTCCACGACGAGCCCGACGGAATTTTCGAATCGCACCGGCGAATGCGGCACCCTGGGAGGCAGCAGGAAAATCTCACCGGCCTTGATGGGATAGTCGACCGGCTTCTGATCCTGGATGGTCTTCAGCAGCATCTCGCCTTCGAGTTGGTAGAAAAACTCGTCGCGCGCTCCACGCGACGCGCTGCGAAGTTGGCGAAGTTGCA
>LXTH01000027.1 GCA_001643555.1 Nitrospirae bacterium SPGG5
CCCCATGCTCCCACCCATGAACCGAAAATCAAATATGGCAATCACGAGAGGTTTCCCCTGCACCGAACCTCCTCCAATGACCATCCCATCCTTCCTGCCAGTCTTCTCTTGATTCACCGTCAATCGGTCAACATAGGGTTGCGTATCCACAAAAGTCAGTGGATCGGCCGGGGATAAATCGGTTTCCCATTCTTGAAAACTTTCGGTATCCAGAAGCATCTCAATCCGTTCGGTCACGGACAGGGGGAAATGATATTCGCACTTTGGGCACAGCTTCAGATTCCTATCCACTTCCTTTCGATACACAACGCCCCGACAAAATGGACATTTCACCCACATGCCTTCGGTAATATTCAACTTCCCTTTTTCGGAATCTGTCGTTGGGGCTTTCTTAAACCATCCCATTCTGGGTTACCTTTCAGGAATCGCCACTAAACAATAAAGCTCAAAGCACAATGGAGGAAATGTAGCACAGCATCTACCTTCCTTCAAGAAAACGGTGAACGGCTGGAGTTATGACTTGGAGAAATTCATGAGGTTTGTAAGGGGAAAGGAATAAATTCGAAACACGAATATCGAAACCCGAAACAAATCCGAAATACAAAACTCGAATGTCCAAAATTGATCAATCAGATAAGCGAATTCGGCAGTACGACCTCAGAGGTTGCACTGACCCTCTCTAGGCATTTTGGATATGTGTAATTTGGTCATTTAAAATTGTTTCGAATTTCGATATTCGAATTTCGGATTTATTTCAAGCATGCCTGCAAAAAGGCCTAATAGAAAGCCATTTGAAGAAGGAAAATTGGGGTGGAATGGGCGAGTTGGAGTCATCCCCCACGGGCATGCATTTCGAGGTGGGGATCTTGGCGGAGTTTTTCAATTTCGATAAAACGACCACGCATACTAGACTGTTCAAGTTGTTTCCGTTCTTCGGCTCCACGATCCGTTCGAGTCTGCCAACCCGACCGAATCCGATTGCGGACCTCTGTGAGGTCTTTCATTCGAAGCGGCTCGCGTAAATCAATTCCCTGTTTGGCATACAGACACAGATACCAGAAACCATCGGCGGTAAGACGACTTCGATCACAGGTGGCACAAAACGGTGCCGTGGTCGAAGGGATAATGCCAAAGGTCGTCCCATCCGGCAAAAGAAATTGTTGAGCCGGCGCAGAGCTATTCCTCTTTACGGGCTCAATTGGCCCATAGGTTTTTCTCAGCAACAAGAGGATTTCAGCACGGGAAAACACTTTCTCCATCGYCCAATCATTGGCCCCGCCCACATCCATATATTCGATAAAGCGCACCTCAGCATTGACGGATTTTCCATATTCAATAAGATCGGCGAGCTCATCGTCGTTAAAGCCCTTCATCGCGACCGTGTCAATCTTGAGACCGGTGAACCCGACCTTTTCGACACTTTGAATTCCCGCGAGCACACGATCAAAGGTCGCACGGCGTGTTAAGGCTTTGAACCGGTCGGGCTTCAGAGTATCGAGACTCACCGTCACCCGATGCAATCCGGCATCGAACAACTCCTGCCCCTGTTCCTCCAAAAGAATGCCATTCGTGGTCAGAGCAATGTCCTGAATACCGGCGTGCTGGCGAATCATCCGAATCAAGGTTGAAAGATCACGACGGAGTAACGGTTCTCCACCGGTTAACCGAACCCGATCAATTCCAAATTCGGTAAAGATGCTCACGAGGACATTCATCTCTTCATAGGTCAGGAGCGTATTGCGCGGCAACCAGGCATATTCTTCTTCCGGCATGCAATATTGGCAACGGAGATTACACCGATCCGTCACCGACAACCGCAAACTTCGCAAGGGTCGATCAAACGTATCCACCAAATCGGAAGTCATGGGCTGTCCAGTCACGTTGTTCATAAGAGTTTCTACAAAATTAAGAATTTTTCCATTGGGCAATAAATTCTCAACACGCTCCCCTGTAAAGGGGACAGGAGACTGTTCAAAAAGGCTGTCCAGCAAGGCCGCAGGACTGTTGGCGCGCGGAGCGTACGGTAGTACGTGAGCACGACAACAGGCCGAGAACGCCGCTGGCGGACTTTTTCAACAGCCTCCTCATGGATGTTGTTCTACCCATACCTCACCATCTGCCTTCTTCTCACGCTTCCAAATGGGGGTAATTTGTTTGAGTTCATCAATACACCACTTGCAGGCTTTGAAAGCCTCGGCTCGATGCTCGGCGCCGACGACAACCAACACGATATTTTCGCCAATTTCAATCTCACCAAATCGATGAAGAATCAGCACTTCGATGATGTCAAAGTCTTGAAGCGCCCGTTCTCGAATATCCCGCAACGTTTTTTGCGCCATGCCTTCATAATGCTCAAACGTGATGCTGCTGACGTCTCGACCTTGCGAACGATCGCGGGCGGCTCCCAAAAACGTGGCAATGCCTCCAATCCGCTTGGACCGATTTTTGACTCGATTGATTTCCTCATCAATGGAGAAATTCTCGCGTTGCACACGCACCAGCATGGCTTCTTCGGCCTCAACGATTGACATGGGCTCGCTCTCCCTACTATCAGCTCCACCGGCAAACGGCGGCAGCAGCGCAATTTCATCGGTTGCTGTCAACAGGATTTCCCCATGGGCAATCTCATGGTTGACCGACACCAACACTT
This sequence comes from Nitrospirae bacterium SPGG5, assembly GCA_001643555.1. The sequence continues at coordinate 2,651 of LXTH01000027.1, forward strand.
TTTTCTTGAGGAGTAAATCACCCAGCTCCGGATTGATTTTCTGCACTTCGGCAATAAGATCATTCACCTGACCACCATCTTGAAGCTCTACGGTCAAGTCTGATTCCTGCTTCAATAACGTCTTGAGCATGCCAAAGAGCTTAGCCGTCAGGATCATGATTGCACTCCATTGGTTGGAGAAAACACTTCCGACCCCGGACGCACATAGGTGCCAGATTTTCCCCCTTCTTTGGAGACTAAAAATATCTCACCAAAACTCATGCCTTTATCCACGGCTTTACACATATCATAGACCGTGAGGGCAGCCACCGAGACCGCTGTCATCGCCTCCATCTCTACCCCAGTTTGTCCTGTTGTTTTTGCTGCAGCTTGAATCGTCAGCGAACATTGCCCGGAACTGTTAGACTCGGGGTTTTCCTGAAAATCAATGTTCACGCTGGTTACCAATAAGGGATGGCACATCGGGATAAGATCGGGCGTCCGCTTGGCCCCCATAACCCCAGCCACCTGGGCGACAGCCAGAACATCGCCCTTGGCAATTTTTCCCTCTTGGATACGACGTAAGGTCTCGGGTTGCATGAACACGCGGGCTTGAGCCACCGCCACGCGTTCAGTATTGGCTTTGGTCGACACATCGACCATCCTTGCCCGACCTGACTCATTAAAATGTGTAAAATCAGCCATAAGGATTCGCTTCAATTTCCAGGGTTTCTCACCCGAATGACATTATAGAAGTCGCACTAAAAGCAGGTCAAGCAAGGCCAGAGGTCATGCCACCGGCTTGACACGCCCAGTTGGCTTTTCGACAATACCTCAATGGACGAAGGATTGATTATTGAAGGAATCAGTTTTCAGGGCCGCTGTGGGGTTCCTCTGGAGGAACGATCCAAACCCCAGCCTCTGTTGGTTGACCTCGAATTCGCCTGTTCAGCAAAAGACGCGATTCAATCTGATACAATCTCCAAAACCATTGATTATGCTCAAGTGGCTAGCCGGGTCGTTGACATCGGACGTTCCGAAAAATGTGCGCTGATCGAAACGCTGGCGGATCGGATTTGTCGTGTTCTCTTAGCCGAGTTTCCCATCGAAACGCTTCGCATTTGGGTGCGGAAAGCCAAGCCGCCCCTCGATTATGTCCTCGGATCCGTCGGAGTGCGCCTCACCTATCATCGATCAACGGGAGCCAGGGTTGGGGAAACGTCTTCAACTGGTCCTTCGCCCTTTTTAATGAAGTATGGCCAACAGATCCCACACGGCCGAGTGTTGGACCTTGCTTGTGGATCCGGGAGGCACGCTCTGCATTTAGCAAAGGTCGGATATGAGGTCGCCGGGCTTGATCGCAACCCAGAAGCTCTGGCTACCCTGTCAAAAGCGGCGCAGGATGAGGGTCTCCCTAACCTCACGATCCGGGAACTCGATCTTGAACTTGACTCGACCAATCCACCTTCACTTGGAAAAAATGAATTTACTGGGGTGCTCGTCTTCCACTATTTATATCGCCCGATCTTTCCGAACATCATCAAAGCTCTTAAGCCAGGCGGTATGTTAATCTACGAAACATTTCTCATCGATAATCATTACCGATTTCAGCATCCACGCCGGAAAGAATTTTGTTTAGAACACAATGAACTTCTTCAATTGACTCACGGCTTGCGCGTACTCTATTACAAAGAAGGCCAACACCAAGACCACACAGGAGGACAACAGCCGGCCTTTACGGCACGATTAGTTGCCCAAAAGGTTGAGGAATAAGAACACCTTTATGGCATGCATTGACTTACACCTCCACACGACCTATTCGGATGGCAGTCATTTCCCCGCTGAAGTCATTCAATTCGCTCATGAAGCTGGCGTGACGGCCCTGGCCATTACGGACCATGACATTGTCAAGGGCATCCCCGAAGCCATGGAAGCCGGAGCAACCGTTGGCATTGAAATCATTCCAGGAATCGAATTGAGTTCACGGTTTGACGGTCGGGAAACGCACATCCTGGGATATTTTTTCGATTGGCAGGATACAACGTTTCACACCCGGCTTACTCACCAACAAGCAAGCCGTCATGAACGTAATCCTCGCATCGTAGAAAAACTCAATCACCTTGGTTTGGAACTTTCCTATGAAGATGTCACAGCCAAGGCAGGAGGGGGCTCGGTTGGCCGCCCACACATCGCCGGCGTGTTAGTGGACAAAGGGTACGTCAACTCAACGAAAGAAGCCTTCGACCGCTACCTTGCCGAAGGCGGCCCTGCGTATGTATTACGCGAGCTACCGGATTCACGCGAAGCCATTGCCTGGATTCGTGAAGCAGGCGGTGTGCCGGTGTTGGCCCATCCACATTGGACCAGACGAAAAGGGCAGGAGTTAGAAGTGATGTGCAGCACATTAAAGGAAGCCGGGCTCATGGGCATCGAAGTGTTTTACGGGACTCATACAAAGCGCCAAACGTCGGAGTACCTGGAGCTGGCCAGAAAGCTCGATCTCCTGATGACCGGCGGCAGTGACTTTCACGGCGCTGCCAAACCAGATATCCAAGTTGGAAGGGGGAGAGGTGACTTGAAAGTCACGGAGAAATTGTTAGAGCCACTCAGAATCGCAGCCCGTCATTAGCCTGAACGGTCGATCGTGTAATTTAATCGAGTCTGACCCCTAATTTGATGGTCCCAATTTTGGAGAATTACATCGATTAATTATCTTGGGCTTCGACAATGTGGTTTTCGAATCGGGTGCAGCCTTCGGCGAGGAGTCGATTCGTTAACATTTCTCCC
>LXTH01000088.1 GCA_001643555.1 Nitrospirae bacterium SPGG5
CGTGCCGGATGAGGCGGTTGCCGAATGGCGGAAGTGCCTGGAACGGGGTGCCGAGTTGCAGGCCGAGTGGGATGACGGATTTGCCGCGTACGCCGGTGAGTATCCCCAGGAGGCTGCGGAGCTGCGCCGGCGGTTGGCAGGTAAGCTCCCTGAGGACTGGGAGAGCGTGTTGCCCACGTTCGAGGCTGGCACCGGAGGCATGGCTACCCGCAAGGCGTCTGGAGCGGTTCTCAACGCGCTGGGGGCCGTTCTTCCGGAGTTGATCGGAGGATCGGCAGACCTCACCGGCTCAGTGATGACAAAGCTCGAGGACGGTGGCGACTTCGGCGCCGACAACTATGCCGGCCGGAATCTGTATTTCGGCGTCCGGGAGCATGCGATGGCTGCGGTGTTGAGCGGCATGGCGCTGCATGGGGGTGTGCGGCCCTACGGCGGCACCTGGAGCATCTCAGGCCCCTGGATGTGCTACGACTATGGTGGAGAAGCCAACGATCGGTGCCGCACCATCTTGCTGGAAGGCGATCAGATCACCTTTTTCAAGGAAAGCGGGGAACCTTCAACATCGGGCAACACGCTGATCCCCGGTGAGGAGGCCGCGCCGCCGCCGTTCACGCTCGGTCCCATCAACACCAACTTCTGGGGCGACGTGGCGATCAAGGGGTACGATCCGGTGGCGTATTTCGTCGMWSGCGCGGCGAAAAAGSGTTCGCCCGTTCTCGCTCGTCCTCGAACGACGACTCGAACATCTGCAATCGAGATTCGACCGGATTGCTGGAGTGTGCGCGCGTAGTAAGCGGCAACTGCTGTACGAAACGATAAAGAAACTCTTGAACAACAATGACGGACATTATTTCTACTTGCATGAGGAACCGACACTCGATATTTCAGAATCTCATTGTGTCTTCCTACGACTTTCGATCTATGAAGTTCCCTGTGCAGGGGCTTCGAAGGTCAACTCTCCCGGAAAATGGCAGGCCACGGAGCGCCCGCCCCCGAGCTCTACGAGAGACGGCTCGTGGCGCCGGCATTCGGGTTTCGCGATCGGGCATCGAGTGTGAAAGCTGCAACCGGAAGGCGGATTTATGGGTGATGGAACCTCACCAGGCAGTACAATCTCCTCCCTGACAATATCGGGGTGGGAGGGAAGGGCCGCCGAGAAGAGGGCCTTGGTGTAAGGGTGAAGGGGATGCTCATAAAGCTCCTCAGTCTCGCTGTACTCCACAATTTTACCCAGGTACATCACCACCGTTTGNGTGGGCCATGTACCGTGCGTGGGGGCAACATCAGCGGAAAATCTTTTTGTTGAACGCTGTGGCCTGGGCAGCGATTTTAGCGGATACGGCCCTGCATTATATTTTGGTCAGATAAGGGTTCGCGCAAGAATACCTTCCCCTGTTTGGGTGCTGAGACGCCTGTCTGGCAAGGCGAGAGGACTGCGCATACTCCTCGTATGGAAAGGACGAGCAACGCCGCCAGACAGGATGGATCGACGCCCAAATAGGGGAAGGTATTCTTTCACGAGTCCTATTCACGCTGGGCTGAATCAGAAGGTGGAGGCGGGGTGTTGCGGGATGACTTACACTTGCCGTAGGCCGCACGCGCGAGCAATGCCGTCGCGGTATTGGAGCCATAACTTCAAGCCTTCTTCTAAGCGCTCTAAGACTAGAGTCGACTGTCCGCTTGCGATAGCTTCTTTAACAATGAGATCGTAAACGATTCGTCGATTGCCCGGTTCGGTCATTTCCCGGGCACGCACAAGATCCATGTGGTTGGGGTCGAGGCCATGGTAGACCACGAGTGGGTGTTTTAAGACGATGTCTTCAATGTCGACTTTGGATTTTTTTGGGTTTTGGTTGAAGGCCTCTTCCCGATCATTGGCTGACCCTTCTACGAGAAGCGTCAAAACTGCTGCGCTCATGATCCACTCCTCTTCTTGACAAATGTTATCGAGCCATTCCCGGTATGCAAAACTTCGCGAAAGCAGTTCCACGTCACGAAATTCCGCGCGTGGATAGCCAAGCCCCAACATCATGTGTAAAAAGAGTTCATGATGGGGTTTTCCGAGAGAGAGTCCGCCAGTTTCTTCTTCGTAGATCGTCGTGGCCAGTTGATGCCGCATTTGCCATGGAGGATTCTTGCCAAGCAGTCGACCGAGAAGAACGGAAAAGTCTCGGATGTAGACGGCATACTCTTGACGAAAATGAATATTGAGTTGCGCCTTGGTCGTGGTGCTTCCATTAAAGTATGGAGTCGACCAGTGTTGTTTACGGCTGATGATGTCAAATAGGCGTTCGCGAAACTGGTCAGCCGAGAGCTTCCAAATCATACAAGTCCATCAGGTTCTGTGATAAGGTGTGTCCAGTTGTGTAGTGTGTGGGAGAGTACAACTTTATCGGAATATTGTTGCTTGGGCTTAATTGGGAAAAATTTGCCTTTTCCAGAACCTCGAAACTACAATACCAATATCTATCTTAGCATACTTGAGGGAGAATCAATATGGCAATGGCCCCGATCAATCTTGCTGACCCCGCCCAAATTTTGAATTTTTTAGTTGACGTCTCGTTGCAGGGAGAAGGGCTCACCACGGATAATTTACTGGATTATGTGTTGGATGAGGGGTTTACTGAACCCACATATTTAAGCGCCAAGGGTGAAGATCCTGAGGCCTATTTCAAAGGGGAATCCAATGCCTGGGCTGTGTATCAAATCCGGGAATGGAAGCGGGTGTTAATTATCAGTGGCGGGGGCGTAAGCGGGCGGCGTGCACAAATCACGGAAACGCCGTAGTGAGTGTGACCACTTTCAATTGACCCTGGGAGCCYGTCCGAGATTAKCGRACYGTCAGGAGRGWGTGMTGGATTTGGCCGGGGTYNNGGGTTATTTGTAATCCCAYCCGCCGACGAGWATGCCTTCTTCRAAATAGAGGTATCGGTGSYGAACCGAKCCYGCGTCGATCCAATCTTCAWARACCCACTCTTCTCTCCGAAKGCCACGGTCGGTATASGTCACATTCATTTGRWWSGGTGATCCCCAAGCCTTYATGGCCTGGWYACGCGTCATTCCGGCAATAACTTCTTTATCCTCAATATGTTGTTCRAAAGTGGGGTCGAGGAATGCTGGCAAAWACCCCCAGAGAATCATAAACAGCGCAAAGGCTCCCAAAAGGGAGTATAGCGTGATCCTGACAGGTTTACGGCARAGAAAAGGGAGTGTTGAATTCTGAGGAGTTGGTGTCRAGCCAGCTTCTGYCTCGGATTCAAKGGCCGGTTTGGTGTCTTGGGTYGCTGACGCTGAGAGGRRGTCGTKTKGTGCCATGAGAATAGRTGTTGNAATYTAACAGGGCGSAATARAGGCCGTCAATGTGGAGGAATAGTGTTTGTCGAGGTTGAGAGYAGCCAAAATTTTGAAGGATCCCTGTTTCTTCGTTTTAAGGAGCAAGGTCCMGCCAAACCTCTWKTKCAGGTGARRYTGTATGACCGKWCGGTCCGAGGGGAATGGTGTGATGTGATTGGTTGGACYGACAAYGAMGSCGAGCCYYTTTGCKSYGCKCTCGCGCAGYCCGTRGAAGAYTCAGGYGCRGGTTTCGCGTATCTCGTGTTCGGCGGGGTCTGTGGGATTCGGCTCAAACCCGTGACAGTTGATGAACAGTGGTCTCTTGATAGTCCGAATCAGTGGGGAGAATCCCATCTTCTTCTTTCTGATGTCAGTGATCTCAAATTTGTGGAGTGATTGAGCAGATCGTGTCAAGATAACACATGAATCGTCGCTTGTTCTGGGTATTTCATCACACGGCATTTTTTCCTGATTGACGAAATGCGTTTGACGGGATACGAACGACGATTTTCTTAATCGGCATACTCCGGAACAGGAATGGACTTTTTCTTCTTTGGCGGCTCGGGAGGGCGTTGGGCGAATTCAAGAGAATACGGATTCAACAAAGGTTCGTGGGTGTGACGCCGGGTCTTTTTAATGAGGGGAAGGCTTTGAACCGTGAATTCTAATCGATCAATTAATGACTGTCTCGTGACATAGTTTGGAATGCCATTCAGGGAAAAAAGTTGGTACGCGAGGGACCAATCCCATTTTTCTTTATTGTATTCCTTCACAACCAGGAGTGCATCCTGAGACGGTGGCCCTTTGAAAATAAGGACCCAAAGATTCGATCGAAACACGGGAGTGTGGGGCAGCGTAGGGGGCGAAAATTCTGGGACTAATTTTGGAATGGCTTCGATCGGCACCGCAGGAGTAAATTCGACTTCAACGCGTTTGATATAGAGGGTGGGAAAGTCTGTGTTCTCTCGAAGATCCGGAATATAGACAAAGGCATATCGCACCTGAATGTCATCACGCGTGTAGGTATAGACATCTTCGCCATATTCCGGCGATACCAATTTACGAAAATATTTATCCCAATCTTTGGACGAGTAATAACTGAACACACGCAAGGCGGCTTTTCTGGAACGGATGGCATGAGGCGTGCCGAGTGTTTCGTGCAATTCTGCCTTGGTCAGTCCCAGATAGCCATCTTCAAAATATGGTTTGGCTTGGACCTGGGAAAGGGATGGGAGAAAGATCAGCCCGACTAAAAATAGCCAGAAAGCTTGGTGTGATTTGGGGTGAAACGTTGGCATAGATAAAGATGAAAACTCACGCTACTTTTTTTTATCCTATTCCCTCAACTTAAAGGGCGTCAAGAAAAAKGCCGATGTGAGCRTGTGTAAATCCTAACTAATTTTTCGAGCGTTGTTTTTGACCCKAATCTTGCTTRTAGGTATAATCACTAATCCATGTCACAATTTAAAATGTTTCAAGAAGACGTTGTTGTCTTTGTCGGGAAACGTGKGATGTTTGGAAAYYGKATRGGTYTMAGWGTTKATGKTKAGARARAGAGGAATACGTGAAACATTCGTCTGATCGAATTGGTCAATTACAAGAATTAATGAAACAGCGGATTGTTGTGCTCGATGGCGCGATGGGTACGATGATCCAACAGCATAAATTGGAAGAAGCGGACTTTCGGGGAACCCAGTTTGCCAATCATTCCTGTGATGTGAAAGGCAATAATGACTTGCTGGTGCTGACCAAGCCCGATCTCATTTCCTCGATCCATCAAGAATATCTGGAAGCGGGGGCGGACCTGATCGAAACGAATACGTTCAACTCCAATTCCATTTCCATGGCTGATTACAAAATGGAACACCTGGCTTATGATCTTAATGTGGCTGGTGCGAAAGCCGCTCGAAAAGCCGCGGAGATTGTGATGGCCAAAGACCCCTCACGGCCAAAATTTGTGGCTGGTGCCATCGGACCCACCAATCGTACAGCCTGTCTGTCTCCCGATGTGAATAATCCTGCGTTTCGTGGCGTGACCTTTGACCAGTTACG
>LXTH01000004.1 GCA_001643555.1 Nitrospirae bacterium SPGG5
AGTGATCCGAATCCATCTTGGTGCTGATGTTGAAGCTGGTTTAAAGCGAATCCAGAACGCGGTCGAGGGGGCGTTGCTGGCGCAAAAAGCGTAACCTTCCCCAAGGCCAGTTGGTTTTGGAAAAGGAACCGTCGTGTCAGAGCCCTCTGAAAAAAATTCAAAAGGGTTGTTCGGTTCTGGGTAATCAGAACATGTTTCTTGCAGGTTCAATTCCCCTCTTTGAAAAAGAGGGGTGGGGGGAGATTTTCTCATCGGCGTCCTTAAGAGGCTAGGGTGTTGCAAGAACACTGGTGCTCGTTCCAATCCCCCTCAGTTAAAGGAAGAACTGGAAAAAGATCGAAGTCACACCAACCGCCATTTGCGGTTGTCGGATTCGATGAGCCGGTCAGCTTCAACGGGTCCCCACGTACCAGCGGGGTATTCGGGAAGCCAACGGCCGCCATGGGCTTTCCAGCCTTCAAGAATATCCGTAATCCAGGCCCAGGAAGCTTCAACAGCATCTCGCCGCATAAAGAGCGAAGCGTCTCCGGCCATGACGTCCAACAACAACCGTTCATAGGCCTCKGGGGAAGGTTCGGAAAAGGCATCGCCATAGTTGAAGTTCATTTCCACGGGATGGGATCGYGCGCGGCTTCCMGGAATTTTSGACATGATTCTCARYGACATGCCTTCMTGCGGTTGAATKCGRAGSGTSARMASATTGGGWGYYTGGCGWGNCTTYGGSANTGGTGTTRAACAAWATTTCMGGAATGTCYTTGAAYTGMACRGCRATTTCCGARGCGCGAGCRGGCATGGCCTTCCCYGTKCGTAAATAAAATGGTACGCCGGACCATCGCCAGTTTTCAATAAAGAGTTTGAGAGCCACAAAGGTTTCGATTGTTGAGTCGGCTTTCACCCCTTCTTCTCTTCGATACCCTGGTACTTCCTGGTCATGAGCCGTTCCATGAGAGTATTGGGCCCTGACGGTAAACTGCTCGACATCCTTTCCCCGAATTGGATGAAGGCATCGAAGTACCTCCATGCGCGCATTACGAATCACGTCTGGGTCCAATGAATATGGTGGTTCCATGGCGATGAGGCAGAGTAACTGGAGGATATGGTTTTGCACCATATCGCGAAGGGCTCCCGCCTCTTCGTAATAGGAGGCTCGTGTGCCGAGCCCTTCTGCCTCGCTCACGGTGATCTGGATATGGTCGATATATTTAGCATTCCAGATGGGTTCGAAAATGCTATTGGCGAACCGGAGCACCATAATATTTTGAACGGTTTCTTTTCCAAGATAATGATCAATGCGGTAAATCTGCGATTCGTCAAAGACTTCACCAATCGTCGCATTGATGACCTTGGCTGACTCTAAATCATGACCAATGGGTTTTTCGACAATGACACGAGACATGCGGTCGGGAAGCTCAGGAGGRTMAATCAATCCGGCTTGCTGTAACCCCTGACATGAGGGAGCAAARGAYGTTGGGGGAATCGCCAAGTARAARAYGCGKTGGCCTGGTAAMTYAAACTCGGYTTCGACYTCTTCGATTCGGCTKCGGAGSCCSTGRTACATATTGGGATCATCAATGGMYCCGGAAAAATAACGCAGGCGTCGAGCAAACTCCTCCCACTTGTCTTCCTGAAGAGACTGCCGAGAAAATTTCTCAATGCCTTCGCGAGCCACGGTCCGGAACTCATCATCACTCCAGGTTTTGCGCCCAATTCCCACGACGGCATAGTTGGGAGGAAGTGACCCATCGAGCACCAAATTATAGATCGCCGGAAGGAGCTTGCGACGGGTGAGATCCCCAGATCCTCCAAAGATGACGAGGGTACACGGTTCGACCGTGGGGCCAGAGTTGGTCTGCATTATGGAGGGCTTGTCTTGCTCGATCGTCATGGTCATATCATTCCCACTCGGGTTGGAAGGTGATTATAGGCCAGTTGAAAAAGTCCGCCAACTGCGTTCTCGGGCCTTTGTCATCCTCACGTACTCCGCGTACGCTCCTGGCGCCAAAGCCCCTGCGGCCTTGCTGGGCGGCCCCCCCGCCTTCGCGAGGGCATGCTTTTTGAATAGGCCCATTACTTTCTGACGCTATGTCCACCAAACGCATTGCGGAGCGCCGCGAGCATTTTTTCAGCAAAAGACTCTTCCTGCCGCGATCGGAATCGGGTGAAGAGGGCCGTGGACAAGGTGGGAACAGGGACATCCTTGTCGAGAGCTTCCATCAGCATCCAGCGACCTTCGCCGGAATCTTGAACATATCCTTTGAGCCCCTCTAACTTCGGATCGTCTTTAAGAGCGCCGGCTCCGAGTTCTAACAGCCATGACCGCACTACACTGCCATGCATCCACAGATCGGCAATATTGGGAAGGTCAAGGTTGTAATCGCTTTTGGACATGAGCTCAAAGCCTTCGGCATAGCCTTGCATCATGCTGTACTCAATACCATTGTGCACCATCTTGACGTAATGTCCAGCCCCGTGAGCGCCGACATGAGCCCAGCCATCTTCTGGTGCCAGCGTGGTGAAAATTGGTCCCAGTCGATTGATAATCTCCTTGTCGCCTCCGACCATCAGGCAATACCCAATCTGTAATCCCCAAATGCCCCCGCTGGTGCCAGCATCCACGTAATGAATCTGTTTGGGTTTCAAGTCAGCGGCACGGCGCACGTCATCGTGGAATTTGGTATTGCCGCCATCGATGATGACGTCATCGGGGTCCAGTATGCCTGCCAGGGTTTGAATGGTTTCTTCGGTCGGTGCACCAGATGGTACCATTACCCATACGGCGCGCGGCTTGGCGAGTTTCGAAATGAGGTCTTTCAGTGAAGAGGCTCCGATCGCTCCGGTGCCCTCCGCTTGTGTGATAAGGTCCTGCGCCCGATCAAATGCAATCACACGGTGGTCTCCCTGCCGAAGCCGAGTCACCATATTCATGCCCATCTTGCCAAGTCCGATAAATCCGATTTCCATAACCGTTCCCTTTTCCCCTAGCGTTCAGTTCTCGTATTCTAGGGACAGGTTCAAGGTCTGTGGGAGTAAGGGCTCGCCACGTTGTGGTTGTGTATCGACCTCTGGGAATCCAGTCTTCTCACTCCCGTTGTGTTTCAGCAACCTAAGAGAACAGAAGGAAACACTTCTTTATCGGTATGAAGGGGGGTAAACAGGAGCCCCATCACCATACCGCAAAAAACCGTAAGGGTAAAGTACGAAATGAAAGTGGGACGAAGAATGAAAAAATCAGGAAAAATCAGGGTTGCAATGGTTTTGGTACGGAGAGTAGTTGGCGAGTCATCGTAAACGCGCCCTGCCGGGTATTGAGGGCGAAGTCGAGGTTTGTGGCGGCGCTGATCAATCCAAAATGTGTAAACGCTTGCGGGAAGTTTCCCAATTGTTCACCGGTATGGGACACCTCTTCGGCATAGAGACGGAGGTGGTTGGCATAGCTCAACATTTTTTCAAAGATCAATCGAGCCTCTTGCAACCGACCGGCGCGAGTTAAGGCCTCCACCAACCAGAAGGTGCACATGCTAAACGTGCCTTCGTCTCCTTCCAGCCCGTCGGGAGCAGCCTCTCCGACTCGATATCGATACACCAAGCTTCCCATTGTGAGGTGTTCCAGGGTGCGATTGAGGGTGGAAATCATGCGAGGGTCAGTGGGGGAGACAAAGCCAACAAGGGGCATAATGAGGTTCGCGGCATCTAAGGCGGCCGTGTCATAATGTTGGACAAATGCGCCAATTTCCGTGTTATAGCCGTGTTCCATGACATCGATATAAATGCGATCGCGTTCATGCGTCCATCGGGTTCGATTGCCCGGGAACCCGCGTTGATCGGCGAGACGAATGCCTCGATCCAAGGCCACCCAACACATGACTTTGGAATAGACAAAATGCCGACGCCCGCCACGGACTTCCCAAATACCTTCGTCGGGCAGCTGCCAATTGTTACACACATAATCGAGGAGCCGACAGAGGTTCATCCAGAGATCAAAAGAAATGGACGTGCCATGTTTGTCGTAGAGATACACCGCATCCATGAGGGTCCCATACATGTCGAGTTGCAATTGATGTGTGGCGGCATTGCCAATGCGCACGGGCTTTGAGGAGCAATAGCCGTCCAGATGCAAAAGCTCTTCTTCCGGGAGATCACGGCGTCCATCAATGCCGTAGACCAGTTGTAATGAGCCGTCAGGATTCAGATCATGGCAGCGGGCATTCAACCAATCCATAAACCGACCGGCTTCCGTGGTGAATCCTAGGCGTAGAAGGCCGTACACCGTAAAAGCGGCGTCACGCATCCAGGTATAGCGATAATCCCAATTGCGTGGTCCGCCAATCGCTTCAGGTAGGCTGGTGGTTGGGGCAGCGACGATCGCACCTGTGGGAGCGTAGGTGAGCAGTTTCAGGGTGAGGGCGGAACGATGCACCGTTTCTCGCCATCGGCCTGAGTATTGACATTGAGTGAGCCAGCGTTGCCAGAAGGCTGAAGTATTTCGAAAGGCCATTTCTCCGGATTCGGGAGTGGATAACAGCGTTTCGGGGCCACTGGCTTCCAGGTATTCGATAAAGAAGGTCAAGCTTTGTCCTTGGCTGAGAGTGAACTCAGCGAACGCCATCCCTTCTCGTGCTTCAATTGGAATAGGACTCACCAATCCGAGAACGGCATTTTGGGAACGGAATATGACGTTGGTCTCGCGGGTCAGGACGGTGTGGGGATCACGGCCATAATTAAATGATGGGGCGCATTCGAGCCGAAATCGTACCCGCCCCCTGGTTACGGCAACCATCCGAATGATTTGGTGTCGCGTGGGAATATATCCTGGGGCATCAGATTCCACGGGCATGAAATCGGTAATTTCTCCAACCCCATCTTCCTGGAAAAATCGGGTGAGCAAGATATTGGTTTCCGGCAAATACATTTGCCGTTGATTGCCTTCARTGGTGGGGGAAATTTTAAAATGTCCTCCWTGCTTGTGATCGAGTATGGCCGCAAAGACGCTAGGGGAGTCAAAGTGTGGCAARCAACACCARTCAATCGAACCATCCATTCCCACTAATGCYAYGGTGTGAAGATCGCCGATGATGCCGTAATCGCCAATACTTTTATAAGACATTGTTTGTAATAGTCCTGTTGTGGATACAAGCAAAATAGGACAAGGGACTGGGGACTTTGTGTGAAAGAAAGGTGTGACCAGGAAGTCTCATCAACAGTGAATCCAACGTTGAGTATCTGTCGATGCGAAAAGCCAATGGTAAATGTAACATCCAGATCACAAAGAATGAGGTGGACGGTATCATACCCGCCACCGCAATCATTCAGAGAAATTACCTATTTCCCATCCTTTCGGGCGTACACCCAATGG
>LXTH01000048.1 GCA_001643555.1 Nitrospirae bacterium SPGG5
CCGCCATAACCTTGAACTCGGCGTCTGGGATTATCGCGATGGTCGTGGGAGCCCGAGGCCCCAATCTCACCATTTCGACAGCCTGTTCATCGAGTATTCATGCCATCGGCCAAGCCATGAACATGATTCGAATGGGCAAAGCCGATGTGATGATTGCAGCCGGTGCCGATGCGAGCATCACGCCGTTGGTCTTCGCGGGATTTTGCTCTTTGCGAGCCTTGTCGAGCCGGTACAATGAACACCCCACCCAGGCCTCGCGACCCTTTGACCGCGGTCGAGACGGATTCGTTATGGGAGAGGGCGCCGGGGCCTTAATCCTGGAAACCCTACAACATGCCAAACGGCGTCGTGCACGCATTTACGCTGAGGTCGCTGGCTATGCCACCTCGAGTGAAGCGTATCATATGGTCGTCCCCAAAGAAGACGGGACTGAGATCGCCAAAACCATGCGACTGGCCCTGGACGATGCGAAACTTCGACCAGCACAGGTGGACTATATCAATGCACATGCCACCTCGACCATGGTTGGAGACGAAGTCGAGGTTCGCGGCCTTCGTCATGTGTTCAAGAGCCGAGCCAACAAGTTATTGATTAATGCCACGAAATCGTTGATCGGCCATACCTTGGGTGCTGCCGGCGCCCTGGGTGCTATTACATCGATTATGGCTTTGAAAACCGGCATTGTACATCCCACACTGAATTTGGATGATCCTGATCCTGAATGCCACTTGGCTGGCATTTCAGGGGACACTCAGGAAGGTCGATTAAAAGTCGCCATGGCCAATGCATTTGGATTTGGTAGCAATAATGGTGTATTGATCTTAAAACGTTTTGCATCTCGATAATGTCGTTATTGTGGAAAGAACCAAGAAGGCCGCTGGCTGGTTTGTGCAACAGGCCCAGGAAAGGAATAGTGGAATGGATCTAGAGTCCCCAGTTGGCAAACAAATTCGAGAAGTTCTGGCGACCTCGCTTCGACGAGATGCCTCAACGATCAAACCGGCACACCACCTCCGTGACGACCTTGGTTTGGATTCCTTAATGACCTTTGAATTGTTATATGATTTGGAAAAAGCCTTCGATCTTGAAATTCCGAATGACGACCTCCCCGGACTTCAAACCTTGGATGATGTCGTGAAATATATCGAAGGACGAGTGAGTCCAGACACAAAGACCTCAGCACCAAAAACCAAAGAGAAAAAACCAGCCTCGACGAAACCAGCCAAACCCGCACAAGCCAAGAAAGCCACAGCCAAAACTCGAAAAGCCCCTGCACCGACCAAACCTCGAACTGCAGCCACGGGAACCAAACACGTAGCCACCTCCGCCCCATCCAAAAAACGTACGACCACCTCAAAACGTAAAGTCATCAAGAAATGAACACACCTCCTTCCCATAGCATTTCTCTGAAACAACTTGCTGTCGCTATTACCGCTAAGCTTCAGGGCAAACGAGACTTGGTCATTACCGGAGTTAATAACCCCGAAGGGGCGGAGTCAGGTGACTTGACCTATCTGGGCGACGAACGGCATCTTGACACCGCACAACGTTCACGCGCCTCTGCGTTCATAGTATCGAAACCTTACAAACAGCTTCGTAAACCACAACTGATCGTCCCCAATCCCCATTACGCCTTTGTTCAGATCATCAACCAGTTTTTTCCACAAGGACAACCAACGCGTGAAATTGCCAAGGACATCTGGAAAGGAAAACATGTAAAAATTGGCCGTGATGTTTCCATTGGCCCATTCGTCACTCTGGGTGATCGTGCCACAATCGGGGATCGAGTCACGCTGTACCCTGGAGTCTTCATTGGGGAAGGCGTGAAAATTGGCCACGATTCCATTCTGTATCCACGGGTCACGATTCTGGACCGATGTACAATCGGCGCCCACGTGATCATTCACTCGGGGACGGTCATTGGATGCGATGGATTCGGGTACCTCCAACACAAGGGACAACATCATAAGATTCCCCAACGTGGGACAGTCGTCATTGAAAATGACGTTGAACTCGGCGCCAACGTCACCATTGACCGGGCCACGTTCGGATCCACGCGTATTCAGCGAGGTTGCAAAATCGACAATCAGGTCCAAATCGCCCACAATGTGACAATAGATGAGCATTGCATTGTTGTGGCTCAAGTAGGAATCTCGGGAAGCACCAAGGTGGGAAAACATGTGATCATCGGAGGACAAGCCGGACTCATTGATCACCTGACCATCGGTGATAAAGCGATGATTGCAGCTGGATCCGGCATTGAAAAAAGTGTGGAACCCGGGGCGATTATGTCGGGCTGGCCTGCCAAACGACACGAGGTGTCATTACGCATACATGTCCTCGTGCAACGACTTCCGGAACTGCATCGGCAAGTGGCCGCTCTTGAAAAACGGCTAGCGGCGTTAGAGGCTCCCGGCACCACGTCAAAGAACTCACAACCAAAGAAACGATAGACACTCACCTATGGGCACCTCAAAAACCCGTCCTTTTCCGTGATGGCGGCGTCAGCCGCGTGCTCACATCCTCATGTATTCGCCCATACACTCCGGTTTTCCCCGCGCGGCTTCCTTGCCCTCACCAAAATGCCTGATTTTTAGAGGTGCCCCTATTTTATTCCACTGGGCCCGGCTGGCGGAATGACCTTATGCCAGGTAAATAGTTTCCCCCAAAAAAAGCCTGCCCATGGAAGGAAAAACGCCGCCATATAATCCAAGGACCCTGTACTAAAACTCCAGGCTGACAATCCAAGTAATGTCGCCATACCGAGAATAACCACCAGGGGCATCAAGCTTCGTCCCGGATGACCGAGTTCGACTTCAGCCTGTTGTTTTTTCCCGCGTGCCACACGTCGTACGGCAGAGGACTTCATCCGCGAAGCAAAAAACTCCGGATGTGTGCGAAAGATATATCGGTGATATCGCGTCTGCCCCCAGCCAAAGACAATACCAACCATCAGAAGCATCGAACTATACGCAAACGTCCATTCATCAGAGGTATCGACGATGAGTTGATAGACCAACGCCACGATACCAATCACCATGGTTAACAAACCCATCACACCCGCAGGAAAGAGAATATACGTTCTGATGTAGATTTTGGCCTGATCGACATCGCTTTCTTTTTTCTTGGCGGTAATAACTTTTCCCATAAAATGACTTACTCCACTGGTTCAACTGAGGGTCTGTTTGAAAAAAACCTTGAACAACGCATTTTTCAACAGGCCCAACAAGGTTAAGATTCCGGATTATCCTGCGGGAGAGACGAGGGGCTCTCTTCATCTTCGGAAACGGCATAATCTCCAGACGCCCATGCGCCTAAATCAATGACCTGGCACCGTTCGGAACAAAACGGACGAAAGGCATTATCCTCCCACTGAACTTCACGCCGACACATAGGGCATTGCTGCTGCATCGTCGGCAATTATAGCAGGCCTGCTCCAAGCTTTGTACAATACTGACAAATAATTCTACATGCTCTTCACTCACACTCTCTGACTCATTTCAGAAAAACTTGGAAGGCAAAGTTTGAGAGTATCAGGATGAGTAAACCAGAGGGACTAACAAGACTGTCAACTTGCTATTGGGTACTGATCAGAGTAACGTATTTCAGAGTATACGAGAATAAACAACTTATGAACCGAAGAAGTAGGAAGGAGTCATAGTTGCCAATGAAAAATGTGCAACTCATTTTTAATATCCAAGTCCCCGATCACATTTCCGCACAAGAAGTCAGTACGCGACTCCACCATGTTATTGGCTCAATCCTTGACCAGGAGTATG